>CAMAQA010000008.1 GCA_945860415.1 Bacteriovorax stolpii | reverse complement strand
CGCCCAGATCCGGTCCCCAGGCCAGGAGCGCTTCCCGAAGGATCAATACGGGCATGATGAAGATGACGAGATCCCAGATCTTGCGAACCCAAAACTGCGGTAGCGAGGCCAGAGGAAACAGAATGCCCATGAGCAGTGGTGGCTTGGTGTGCTCAAAAGGATCGTCGATCCGGTACATCGACTCTCCGACCACAAACCGCCTGGCCGCTCGAACGAGGATATCGAGGTCCACTCGCTCTCCTTCAATCAAAATGACGAGAAGGATGTGCCGGGCCACGTAAAAGCCCGCCACGACGGCCAGGGCGCCCCAGAAAAATTTCCACCAGCGGGAATACATTCCCGGTCTGGGTACCACAAGAAAAACAAGGGATTGCAGCTTTTTTTGACCCGTTGCGTTAACCTACATAGAGCAGGCCCGTCCTGCAGGAGACTTTTGATGACCCGTTCTTACCTGATTGCCGCACTTGCGATCATCGCCATGCCTTCAGCCCGGGCCACGTTCGCGCATCCCTCGTTGAGATGCGAAGCCATCGCCTGCCTCGGCGACAAAGGTTCGACCTGCCGCCTCGACAGCTGGAAGCCGTTCGAGCTGGAGGTCCAGGCCAACGGGCGCGAAGTGCTCTGGAAAGAGTCCACCATGACCGCACCCGTTCGAGGCGTGATTCACGAAATCACGGACAGTCTCATCATTTATGACTTCGGCGTGGGAGCCCACGGTGGCGACCAGTACTCGGAGTTCAGCTTCGCGACGGATGCCCTTCATGCCCTCAGTGCGGGCAAGGTCGAATCAGTCATCGGCCATTACGAGGACGGCTACGACTGGGCAGACGGGTACCACTCCCGCGCCCAGATCCAGGTTCGCTGCACGAAGTAACTGGCCGCACGCCAAATTGACGCGCATCTGAACCAAAAGGTGGGCCCGACTATTTTTCGCGCTTGAGCGCGAGCTTCCGTCGATGGCGTTCAAGCGCCAGGTCGACGAGCTCCGACAGGAGCTTCGCGTAGGGCAGCCCCGAGGCTTCCCACATCTTCGGGTACATGCTGATCGAGGTGAAACCCGGAATCGTGTTCACTTCATTGAAGTAGAACTGCCCCGTGACCTTATCGAGAAAGAAGTCGACTCTCGACATGCCTTCGCATTCGAGCGCCTCGAAAACCTTCACGGCAATCTGCTGCACGGTCGCCAGCTGCTCCGGAAGGAGACGAGCGGGAATCAACAGCGCGGCGCCATCATCATCGAGGTACTTGGCCTCGTACGAGTAGAATTCGTGCGACGGAATGATCTCGGCGGCGACACTCACTCGCGCCGGCTCGCCGTGCTCGCGGTTTTCGAGTGCAGACACTTCGATCTCGCGTGCGGCGATCGCCTTCTCGACGAGCACTTTCGTGTCGTACTGGAAAGCATCGTTCATCGCGGCATCGAAATCGGCTTCGGTCTTCACCTTGTGCACGCCGACGCTCGAACCCATGTTCACGGGCTTCACGAAACACGGAAAGCCGAGCTCGCGCTTCACCTCAGCGCGGATCTCCTGGCTGGCCTTCTGCCAGCGGCCGGCACGAACGAGCACGAACGGCACGATGGGAATTCCCGCGTCGCGGGCCACCCGCTTGGCCATGTCCTTGTCCATGCCGACCGAAGAGGCCAGCACGCCACAACCGATATAAGCCACTTCCGCGAGCTCCAGGATTCCCTGGATGGTGCCGTCCTCACAAAGTGGACCATGGAGCACAGGAAATACGGCCTCGGCCGTTGCCGCCACCGAGCCATCCTTCAGGCTGACGAAAACGGCCTTGCCCTTCCCGCGTGCGGGATCGGGAGGGAGCACGACGGGAAGTGCCGCAGCGGGAATGCTCAAAGTCGAGCCCTGGGCCTCTTTTTCCGCGAATTCGCGGTCCACGAGGTGCCACTGCCCCTGCTTGTCGATGGCAATCGGAACGATCTCGAACCGAGACCGGTCCAGATTGCGGATAACGGAAGCGGCCGACCGAAGCGAGATTTCATGCTCGCCGGAACGACCTCCATACAGGACGGCTACTCGGATTTTCTGGCTCATCAGAAAAAAGCGTAACCGAGCAACATCCTTGATTCACTCAAAAAAGCGCACTAAGGTCCGTCCCTACGCAATAAAAAGAGGAGACAGTCATCATGTCCAACAACCACCACGAAGTTCCCGGCGCCGACATCTGGTCCGCCAGCGATCTGTACCGCAATGCGGTCCAGCAGCTTCACGAAGCTGCTGGTGTGATGAATCTCGACCCGAACGTCGCAACGCGCCTCAGCGTGCCGAAGCGCGCTCTCGTGGTCAGCGTGCCGATCCGCCTCGATAACGGCAACATCAAGGTCTTCGAAGGCTATCGCGTCCAGCACAACATGACCCTCGGGCCTGGCAAGGGCGGCATCCGCTTCCATCCGGAAGTGACGCTCTCCGAAACCGCCGGCCTCGCGATGCTCATGACCTTCAAGTGCTCGCTCGTGGGACTTCCCCTCGGCGGCGCCAAGGGCGGCATTCGCGTGAACCCGTCGGAGCTTTCGCGCCAGGAACACCAGGCGCTCATGCGCCGCTACACGACCGAGATCAACATGATCATCGGTCCGGACAAGGACATTCCGGCTCCGGACGTCGGCACCGACGGCCAGCACATGGCCTGGATGATGGACACCTTCTCGCAGGAACGCGGCTTCGCGATTCCAGGCGTCGTGACGGGCAAGCCGGTCGAAATCGGCGGCTCTCTCGGTCGCGCGGAGTCCACGGGCCGCGGCGTGGTCTACACGACCGTGCACGCGAAGAAGTACCTCGCTGACAAGGGACGCGCCTCCGCGCGCATCGACTCGTCGACGACGGTTGCCGTCCACGGCTTCGGCAAGGTCGGCGCAGTCGCCGCCCTCGAAATCCATGCGTTGGGTGCGAAGGTCGTGGCCATCGGCGATTACGCCGGCGGCCTCTACAACAAGAACGGCCTGAATGTTCCGGAAGTGTACAGCTACTTCCAGAAGAACAAGACCCTGGTCGGCTATCCGGAAGCGGAAGCGATCAAGGCCGAAGACGTGCTCACGCTCGATGTCGAAATCCTCATGCCGTGCGCGATCGACGGCGTGATCACCGACAAGAACGTGCACAACGTCAAGGCGAAGATCATCTCCGAAGGCGCCAACGGCCCCTGCACGACGAGCGCGATGAAAGTGCTCGAAGAAAAGGGCTCGTTCATCATCCCCGACGTGCTTTGCAACGCCGGCGGCGTGATCGTGTCGTACTTCGAGTGGGTCCAGGGCCTGCAGAACTTCTTCTGGAGCGAAAAGGAAGTGAACGCGAAGCTGGCTGAAGTCATGGAAAACGCCTTCAAGAAGGTCGTCACCATCCGTGACCAGCACGACTGCGGCATGAAGACGGCGGCACTCATTGCCGGTGTCGACCGCCTCGACAAGGCCATGCGCCTGCGCGGCCTCTTCCCGTAAAAAAGGTCGGGCCCACCTTTTGGTTCAGGCCTGCGTCATAAAAACAAAAACGCCTCGGGTGGAAACACCCGGGGCATTTTTGTTTTCGGGAAATGGCACAGGCGCTGCTCCATGGCAGCGCATGAAATACCCTCAGTCAGAACTCATCGGCCTTGAATCCAGGATTCACCTCATTCGTGGGCAGAAGGTCATTTTGGACGAGGATCTGGCCCAACTGTACCAAGTTCCCACGAAGCGCCTGAATGAGCAGGTTACTCGAAATGCCGGCCGGTTTCCGGAAGATTTTACGTTTACTCTTACAATTCATGAACTTAGGAACTTGAAGTCGCAATCTGCGACTTCAAGTTCGGCTTGGGGAGGACGCAGAAAGCCGCCTCGCGCCTTCACCGAACAGGGAATCGCGATGCTCTCGTCAGTCCTTCAGAGTGAGCGCGCAATTCTCGTGAACATCACCATCATGCGCACCTTCGTACAAATGCGGCAGATCCTGATTTCGAACACGGATCTGGAAAACAAACTCAAGGACCTCGAAACGAAGTACGAACAACACGACTCAGAGCTCAAGCTCGTGTTCGAGGCGATTCGAAAGTTGATGACTCCTCCCCCGATCCCGAGGAAACGGATCCTAGGTCTGGGAAAATAAGACTGCAATCATGAGCTGTAGTTTCAATCTTGAAATCACAATTTGTGATCTCAAGTTTCCCGCCAAGACTTGTCCCCACTCGCGCAACGGGCTACGTTGATCCACTCATGCCCCACTTCCAGAACCGCATCATCGATCTGACTCCGTGGGTCCGGGCGCCCGGCTCTGGTGTCGGCATCACGGCCTGGCATTCGTTTCAGGCGATCCATCGGCTCGACCCTTCGGTCCAGGGAGCGTGCCGCGCACGCGGAGGCCGCTTCCACTGGATCCACCCGCTCGAACGCCTGATGGGACGAAAAGCGACGCTGTACCACTCCTTCGAGCATCGCATGCCGCCGCTCATGAAGGGCACTCGCCTTCTGTCGATCCATGACCTCTGGACGCTTCGCGAAGGAAACGCCTGGCAGTCGCCGGAATTCCAGAAGCGACAGGCACCGCTGCTCGCACAGGCCATCCGTCGCGCCGACTGGATCACCACTCCTTCGCGTGCGGTGCTGAGGCAACTGCACGAGCGTTTTCCAGACACGAAAATCCGTTCACAGTGCGTGCCCTGGGGGCCAACTGTTTCCAACGAGGCCATCGTGGCAGCCGAATCGATGGTTCGCCCTATCGAACGTCCGTACTTCCTGACCGTTGCCAATTTCGAGGCGCGAAAGAATCTGCCCTTTCTGCTCGAAGCGCTCCGGGATCTTGCCGGTTTTGACTGGGTCTTCGCAGGACGGCCCGGCCACGGCTCCGAAGAGGTCCTGAACCAGATTCGTGAATTCGCGAAGACTTCGAAAGTGGGCTTCCACTTCCTGCAGGAGCTGTCGCCTGCGGAACTCGTGAACCTCTACCGCCACTGTGAAGCTGTGGTGCTGCCCTCGCTTGATGAAGGGTTTGGGCTTCCTGCACTTGAAGCAGCGGCACTGGGACGTCCGCTCGTGCTTTCGAACATCGAGCCCTTCCGCGAAATCGCCATCGAGGCCGCCCTCTATTTCGATCCGCTGCATGGCTCAGAGGCTCTCCGCGCCCACTTGCTCCAGCTCCTCGAAGACCCAGCGCAGGGACGCAAGCTCGCCATCCAGGCATCGCTCCGGTCGCAGCTCTTTACTTGGGAGAAGACCGGATCGAGCTTCGTCGAGATCTACCGAAAAATCGCAGGCTCATGACGGACCCGCGACTTCTTGCGGCCTCAACACCACTCGTGCAACTCTTGCCTTCATGACGAAGCGCAACCCACTTCTACCCCTGCTGTTCTGGTCCGTCATCGCGGCATCGCCCTTCAAGCCAGCCATCGCCGGCATCCCCACCAAGACCATCCAGGATACGGTCGTGTTTCGGGTAGCCGACGACGGCAGTCCGTATCCGGCAGGAAAGATTGCGGTGGGAGAAAAAGTGGAGATTCTCGGGTTTCGGCCCGATTTTGACTGGGTCAGGATTTCCTTTGAATCCGACGAAGGGTACGTCGCCAAGGAGGCGCTCTCCGAGCTCGAATTCCCGACGACGGAGTATTTCGATCCTGCAGCCGAGAGGCTGGGGCGCCGGAACAGCGCAAACTACAGGCTGGCGCTGATGAATGCGCACAAGCGTTCGGCTGCCCGGCCAGCCTTCTCCTTGATGCTTTCGTCCCAGAGGGACAACGGGACAGGAATCGGCGGATCAGCCATGTATCGATCGTTCTCGAAGGCCCCGACGGGATTTGACCTGGGCATCGAGGGAGTGTTCTATCTTTCGGCTCCTGGAACGCCCTTTTCACTCTCGGCCTTCTACCGATATTGGATCGGCAGGCAGGTCAAATTCGGGATGGAAGCGCTCGCAACCGCAACCTTGATCAGGGTCCAAACCGAAGCGGGAACGGGCACGGAAACCAGCAGCGCACTCGGCATCGGGGCGCTGGCGGGAGTTCCATTGAGCGATAAATTCGTCTTCACTCCCGGAATCCGCTTCAGCTTCGCCGCAGGCGCGAAACCCTCCTACATCATTGCAGGAAGCTGGTCGCTCTAGGCCTCAGTCCTCGGAGTCCTCGCCTCGACGGAGTCCCAGTTCCTTCATCTTGAGCTGCAGGCCCTTGCGCGAAAGTCCGAGCGCCTCGGCGGTACGAGTCACATTTCCGAAATTTCTCCCCAGCTCCTCTTCGATCAGCCGGCGCTCGAGCTCCTGGGTCTGGAGCCGCACCTTCTCCTTGAAGCTGAGCTCCGGCTCGTCGGCAGCAGGCAACCCGGCCGCCCTGCTGATCTCCTCCGGAAGATCCGCGAGGGTGAGTGAAGCTCCCTCGCACATGACCACCATTCGCTCGATGGCATTCTCGAGCTGGCGAATGTTACCGGGCCAGCTGTAGCGGTGAAGCACGGCCAGAAGCTCGGCGTCGATTGCGGTGACGATCCGGTTCACCCGGATGCACGCCTGCTTGAGGAAATATCGCGCCAGCGGCTCCAGGTCGTCGAGGCGGTCGCGAAGTGCGGGAAGATGGATCGGAACGACGTTCAATCGATAAAAAAGATCCTCGCGGAATCTTCCCGCTCGGATCTCTTCCTCGAGGTTGCGATGCGTTGCCGCCACGACACGGAAGTTCGCGTGGAACGATCGCACGCCCCCCAGGCGCTCGAAGGTCTTCTCCTGGAGCACTCGAAGCAGCTTGGCCTGCATGTCGACAGGTATCTCGGCGATTTCGTCGAGAAAGAGCGTTCCTAAATGGGCGAGCTCGAAACGACCGGGTTTGGAAGTCACGGCGCCGGTGAAGGCACCCCGCTCATGCCCGAAAAGTTCGCTTTCCATCAGATGGATCGGAATCGCCGCGCAGTTGAGCTTGATGAAAGGTCCGGAGCTGCGATCCGACTGCAGGTGGATCCGGCGGGCCACCAGCTCCTTTCCGGTTCCGCTTTCTCCGGTCAGGAGCACGGTGGAATCTCCGGCGGCCACCTTGCTGATGAGGCGAAGCACCTCCTGCATGGCTTCGCTCGAACCGACGAGCGCACCCAGGGATTCCGTTCCCGCAGATGTGGCGGCACCCGCCCTGCGTTCAGAAATTCGAGGTTCGCGAGACTGCTCGCGCGATGAAGCCACCGCCTTGCGAATCGACGCCAACAGCTCCTCCTGGTCGAAGGGCTTCGTGACGAAATCCGCAGCTCCGCGCCGAAGCGCAGCCACGGCGGAATCGACGGTGCCAAACGCCGTCAGCAGGATCACCGGAACTTCCGGGCGAAATTTTCGACAGAAGTCGAGGATGGCCAGGCCATCCATGCCCGGCATCGCAAGATCGGTGACCACGGCATCGAGCGGATCGCTCTCGAGCGACTCCAGCGCCTTTTCGGGATCATTGAAGGCAAGCACTTCGAAGCCGGCCCGAGAGAGGATCTCCTTCAGGACCAGCGTCAGGTTTTTTTCGTCATCGACGACCAGCACACGTCCGTTCATGCAGGACCTCCGAGGGGAAGACGAATCCGGAAGCACGCGCCGCGACCGCGAACCTCGACGGCTTCGATGCGGCCGCGATGGCTCTCGAGGATGCGCTGGCTGATCGAAAGACCGAGCCCCGTGCCCGAGGGATTCGTCGTGAAAAATGGAACAAAAAGCTTCTGGAGGTCTTCAGGGGCAATGCCGCGACCATTGTCGCGGACCTCGAGGATCACGCCCTGCGCATCGCCCGAAGCACCCGCCGAGACCTCGATTTCCGTCGCGCCCGCCTGGATGCTGTTGCGCACGAGATTTTCGAGCACCTGGAAAATCGCCTCTGGGTCCATCTCCGCGGACAGCGGTGCGTTGCTCGAACGCCGGATGCGGATCGCCAGTGAGGAATCCGGATGCGAAAGGGCGAGTCCAGAGCGCAGTCGTTCGATTGCGCGCTCGAGCCATGATCCGACCTCCACGGTTCCTGCATCGACGGGCGACTTGCGCGAATACACCAGAAACTGGCTCACCACGTGGTTCAGGCGCGCCACCTCTTCACGAATGATGCGGGTCCACGGGCCGAGCTCGGAAGTTTCCGGAAGCAGCTGCGCCGCGCCCTGGATGGCGCCGAGGGGGTTTCGAATCTCGTGCGCCAGTCCTGCCGCCATTTCACCGAGGGTCGCCAGTCGCTCGCGTTCAGCTTCGTCATGGATTCGGAGCAGGAGCGCGAGGCTCCGTCCCGATTCTCCGAGGAATTCCTCCACCTCGCGAAGCTGCCGCCACGTGCGAAGTCCATTTGGAACGGCCCCTGGTCCCTCCATCTGGAGCCGGACGAGCACCCAGCCCAGCAGGTGGCGATCAAAGACCGGAAAGACTGCATTGAAATCACCCCTGCGAAGTTCGGCTCGCACGGCCTCGAGCCGTGCATTGAGCTTCTGGTCCGATGATCGGCTGATTTCAGCCTGAAGGAGTGAATCCACGAGGATCGAGAGGCGTCCCTGCTCACGCCGTGACTGGATTTCATCCATGATGAGCGAGGAGCGCTCCGCGATGTCGCGATGGATGAGCACGAGCTTCATCGCCGGGAAGGAGAGCGACTCTTCGAGTCCCGCGAAAAGCGCCTTCTCCCACTCCGAAATTCCAGGTGCCGTCCGGACTTCGATCATGGCGCGCTCGAGCCTGATCCTCCATTCCGCATCGCGAGAGGCCAGCACTCGGTCCGTCAGCGCGGAAATCCACCGCTGGAGCGGATTGATGAGGTTCACGATGAGGAAGGACGCAGCAAATGAATTCAGGAAGAACAGCACGGGATTGTGCTCGATCCATGACACGAGCGTCAGGTACAGGCCCGTGAGCAGCAGCGCGAGCACCAGCAGCACCACGAATCGCGTCACGAGCAGCGGAACGTCGACGAGCTTCTGCTGTCGAATCGCCTGTCCCAGGAGAATCAGGTAAATGCACAGCAGGAGATTGCCGAGTGATGGAATGACGTGGCCCAGCCACGGCACATGATCGAGGGTCGAGAGCGAAAGCACCGCAAGGGCACCACCGAAGACCACGCCCTCGCGAAGCGGCAGTGGTCGCCGAGTGGCAAGGATCACGAGAAGCTGCAGCACGACGGGTGCAGGAGAAAAGAACATGAGGTCGCGCAGAAATGACGGTGCGATTCCGCCTGCCGGCCAGAACCCGATCCAGGTGATGGACAGCCCGACGGACGAAAGCCAGCTCAGCGTCCACACGGCCTGTGAGAGTCGCCCCGTCCAGCCGAATGGCGTCCCGCCGATCCAGACGCGGATGAAGTACAGACCGGCGGGGCCGAGCCAAATTCCTGACAGCAGGTGGAAGTAGTAGAACCAGCCCCCTCCGAAAACCTTTTCGAGGAAGAAAAGCAAAGACCAGGCGAAGACCACCGAACAGGTGGCCGAAAAGCTCAGCATCAGCTTGTTCTGGAGCTGCCGGGGAAGGACGGAGAGCCCCATTCCAAGGCTCGTCAGCGCTACCAGCAGCGCGGTCTGGGCAAGCAGGTTCATGCCCCACCGTTGTATCAGACAAAGCGCCTCAAGGTGAGCCGGGATGAGGTCGATACGAACTCTGTATGGCAAACCGCCTCAACCCTGTTGAACTGGTCATCTTTGCAGTGGTCGCCGCCGGATTCGGACTTTCGGCCTATCGCCTGATCCAGGAGCAGCCCGGAACGGGCTCCGCCATGCTGGCCCCGATGGCGTCGAACCCCGTTTCCGAGCAGTCGGATCGGAGCCCGGCAGCCCTATCTCCTCTCTTTGGTCATGTGGATTTCGGCTGCAAGGCCGGCCAGGAGACTTCGGTCAAGGCATCCAAGATCCGGATCTCGGGTCCGATCTGCGGCATCGAGCCAGGCGCCTCGATTGTCTCCACCAACATCACCAATTCAGCCAATCAGTTCCACGCCACGGTCTTTACTGACCTCAGCACGGGAAAGTTTTCCACCGACTACATCCCCGTGAATTCAGACAAGAACTCCATTCGGGTCGAATTCAAATTCGCCAACGGCAAGACTGTCTCGCACGATCTGACGCTTCAGAAGCAGTGAGCGCGGGTCGCTCACGGCGCGAGACTTGAAACTTGGCGCGGCCATGAACGCCCTTTCCCGACCCATGGATCCCTGGAAAATGCTTTTGGGAGCATCGCCCGCCCGTAGGCTCTTCTCCGACCTCGCACGCGGGCTGAGCACCCCTTCTCAAGTCCACGCCCTGTTTTCGAGCTACGAGCTGAATCCTGAACTTTTCGAGAAGCGGCTGGAGGCCCTGAGCCCGGCCGTGCGCCGCCGGCTCGGATCGGCGCTGGCCATCGCTCGAGAATACGCGCTGTTTCGTGAACGGGCATTCCAGGACACTCGCGAGGACGACGATTCCGAGTTCGATGTGGAGCCAGAAGAGCGAGAACTGTTGCGCCGAATGCCCCCCGAAGCTCGTCTGGAACCGCGTGAATGGATCGGCTTTTGGGCCCAGTACCGACAAGGCAACTGGAGCGACCTCGAGTGGGTGGAACGTGGGGTCCGGACCCACGTGAACTTCGATTCGAGCGAATTTTTCGCCCGCCTGCTGGCAACCCGCCCGCGTGCGTTCGTGCTCGTCCACAATCATCCCTCGGGCATGACTGCGCCTTCCTGGGTCGATTTTCAGCTCACTGAGCGGATTGCTGCCATGGCGCGGCAGTTTGGCATTGAACTCAGGGGACATTGGATTGTAGGCCCTCATTCCGAGGACTGGATTCCGGCGGATTTTTCCCGCCGCGAGCTCCAGGAAAAGACCCGTGACTCTTTCTTGTCCGCAGTGCCAAAAGCCGACTGATCTTTGCGTGTGTCCGTCGGTGAAGAAATTCGCCAGCCCCCTGAAAGTGCTCGTCCTCCAGCACCCTCAGGAGCCCGATCATGAAATCGGCTCCGCCTGGCTGGCGACCCAGTGCCTGGAGAACGGGCGACTCAAGGTGGGCCTCAGCTGGCCGAACCTCGCCAAGGCGTGGGGCGAACCGGTCGAGCCGTCGCGCTGGGGAGTGCTCTACCTCGGCAGCGGTCCCAAGAGTCCTGCCCCAACGGGTGAGTCTCTGTTCTGCGTCGATAAAAAGGGAACGCCGCTCGAAGCGGCCGCGAATGCGACCAAGCTTGCCAAGCTCGACGGCGTGATCGTGCTCGATGGCACCTGGAGCCAGGCGAAGACGCTCTGGTGGAGAAATGCGTGGCTGCTGAAGCTTCAGCGCCTGATGCTCTCGCCGAAGCAGCCGTCGCTCTACCGCGATCTTCGCCGAGAACCCCGTCGTGAGTGCCTGTCGACGCTCGAAGCGATTGCCGAAATTCTCGAAGCCCAGCGCCAGACACCCGAAGGCGTGGCGCACCTGCGTGCGTCGTTTGGTGAACTGCTCTCGCGTTACCGCAGGCGCCGGCAGCAGGCCCGGGCTGCGGCCAAGGCCGCCGCCGGCACGCCCGGACAATCCTGATCGCTCACCCCCGATGATTCGCAAGCTCCTGCCCCAGCAACTCCTTGTCAGGACGAACCGAAATCTCGCTCGGTGGCAGAAGCGGCACTCCCAGGCTCGCAAGACGATTCCAGTCGGGTGGAGCATTTGCCGATTCTGAGCTCGAGGCCATGGAGCGTGCCATTCGAGTCCAGCTCTCACTGGGAAATTGGGTAGGCCGCCCCAGTTACCCAAGGCGGCTCCGCCACAGAACGGTGCGTGCGGATTTCCCGCACTACGCTCTTCGGAAACAGTCTGATCACAGCCGTGGGTACGCCTTCATGGCGGCTTTCGCTCGCCCGAATCCATTTTCGGCCGTCTGATTTCGGTTCTTGGATCGATAGATCGTGAACCCAAGAAACGTCATCCTACGACGTGCATGGGTGCCATCGTTTTCACGTGCCCCCCTGTTGGTGTGATGAGTCTTTTCGTCGGCGATCGTCAGTCCGAACGGTGCGAGGCGTGCCTTCAGCAGGTTCTTCATGGTCATCGCCGATTCTCAGTCTCAGGAAACGTCCGAGCCATTCATGGCTCAGGCTTCAAAAGAAATCCTGAATGTCCACCTCAAGAACATGCTCACTTTTCCAGCGGTACAGAATCGTATTCACCGTCGCCAGCGCATGATGGCAGCTCAACGTCCAGCAGGGTTGCCCGCCTCTGTGTGCGGTTCCGATTTCCTCACTCGGTGCTTCCTCTTTCCGCCACGCCCTTCGCTCCCCGATCGTTACTCGGTTCATCGCTACGATGACGTGGTCTGAATTCCCCGGGCTCGCCAGACGCCGCTGCTGCGTCGTCCACGCCGGCTTCTTGCCGGCAACCCCAGCGACCTCCCCGGTGCCGGAGCCTACGCCCCCGGTGGCCATCGGCGGACTCGCTCTTGCGTCCGCCTGATCTCCGCCTTCCTCGTCCTACCCAGCGAGTCGGCGACCACGATTTCAAATCCTTTCGGGGTGAATGCCCATTCATCTCACCGATTCGGCCTGTTCACTCGAACTCCACCCGCTCTGCCGGTAGATTACCCTTCCCGTCAGGGTGGTTTCTTCACCTCCGTCTGCTCGACTCTCGGGCGGGGGCTTCCAGGATCTGCGAAACGTGATTTTTGACCGTCTTCAGGCGCCGCGAGCGGCGCGCGAAAACAGGACAAATTGAGGTCCTAGCGGTCTACGTCGGGTGACCGGATGTATGCTGCAACGACGCTGGCGAGCTGGGAATGCCAGAGAAGCTCGAGCGGCTTTGCCCCATCTCAAGGTGCCGTTCTTGCATCGAGTCCGTCGACGAGAGGTGTCCAAGGAGAAAGTGTTGGCATGACGACATCTGGCACGACCCGGACAGAGACAGTCTGCAAGAGTATCCTGATTGTGGAAGATGAGCCGGGCATCAGGGAAAATCTTCAGGCGCTGCTCGAGTTGGAGGGTTATCGAATCTTCACTGCGAGTAATGGCGAAGAGGGGCTCCGGCTCTTGCGCAGGATGCCGCGACCCTGCCTGATTCTTCTGGATCTTCTCATGCCCGTCCTCAATGGGATGGAGTTCCTCGAGGCAAAGAGTCATGAGGATGCCATCGCGGCTATTCCCGTGTGCATCGTCTCCGGTGTCGCGGAGAGGCCCGATATGTCCAAGGCATCGGCGTTCATCAAAAAACCCATCGAGTTGGATGGCCTGTTGAGATTCGTCAGGAGTTACTGTGGCGTCCCCGAGGACCGGAGGAGTGACTGATATGGGCAGGAAGCCATTGCCGCATGGAAAAAGAGATGATTCCGATCGATCCGATCAGCCGAAGGAGGCGTTTCTGGACCGCGGAAGGCGATATTCTCTTTATGCGCAGAACATCATCGATACCACTCGCGAGCCTTTGGTCGTTCTGAATAGTGAACTGCGCGTCAGTTCCGCCAATCGAGCCTTTTATGAATTCTTCAAGGTCGATCCGGCGGAGACCGAGGGCGAATGGATCTATGACCTAGGCGATCGGCAGTGGGATATTCCGCGGCTTCGAGAACTCCTGGAAAAGGTCCTGCCTGCCCGCATGAGCTTCGATAATTATGAGGTTACCCAGGACTTTCCGCGGATCGGAAGAAAGACGCTCTTGCTCAATGCGCGCCAGATCAAGGGCGATGAAACCCCGAACAGGGAGCCCTTGATCCTGGTGGCCTTCGAGGACTTTACTGAGCGCATGAAGCTGGAACAGGAGCGCGATCAGGCGCTCAAGGCGCGCGAAGAGCTGGTTGCCGTAGTGTCGCATGAGATCAAGAATCCGCTCACCATCATCACCACCAGCCTGGATCTCTTGAAAAGGACTTTGTCCCACGATGGTCAGGGCCAGACGGAGAGGTTGATCGAGCAGATTCGCAGCGCCACCCTAAGGATGGGACATATTGTTTCTGATCTTCTTGATGTGACCAAGATCGAGTCGGATCGTTTCATCATGCGACAGGCGGCGGTGGATGTTCCTGAGCTGATCACCGAAGTTGTGGCAGTCTTTGGACCGATTGCGGCGAAGAAGTCGATTCACCTGGAACATGGAGTCTCGCCGGACGTTGTGGCCGTGTGGTGTGACAGGGACTGGATCTTCCAAGTGTTACCCAATCTGCTCGCGAATGCCGTCAAGTTCACTGGCGACGGTGGGACCATTCGCATTGATGTGGATCGGACCGAAGATCGGGTCCGTTTTCAGGTCAAGGACAGCGGATGTGGCATTCCAGCGGATCAGTTGGCGCACGTGTTTGAGCGGTTCTGGCAGGCCAAGCACAACCAATACCTTGGGGTCGGACTGGGCCTGTACATCGCCAAAAGCGTCGTCGAAGCCCATGGCGGAAAAATTGGACTGAGCAGCAAGGAGGGCGAGGGGAGTATCTTTTACTTCACCCTGGCGGCCGCGGGCGCTCTTCCCGTTAGGAAAACCGCCTGACAGCAGTCCGGGGCCCCGCCGGCTCCAGGAACGGGGTTGAGATTGGGTAGGCCGCCCCAGTTACCCGAGGCGGCCCCACTACAGAACGGTGCGTGCGGATTTCCCGCACTACGCTCTTCGGAAACAGTCTGATTACAGCCGTGGGTACGCCTTCATGGCGGCTTTCGCTCGCCCGAAGCGATTTTCAGCCGTCTGATTTCGGTTCTTGGATCGATAGATCGTGAACCCAAGAAACGTCATCCTACGACGTGCATCGGTGCCATCGTTTTCACGTGCCCCCCTGTTGGTGTGATGAGTCTTTTCGTCGGCGATCGTCAGTCCGAACGGTGCGAGGCGTGCCTTCAGCAGGTTCTTCATGGTCACCACGCCGGTCGGGGGCTTGAAGCTCCACCGTTCCTGCTCCGAGCGTGAGGCGCCGGGGATTCGCCTTGCCATGGCGAACGACCAGGCGCTTACCGGCCTCGACCAGCATGCGCCTGGCACCCTTACGGGGGATGTCATCCCAGGGTCAGGCGAAATTCCTCGCGGACAAAGGACGGAATTGCGGAAACCAGTTCAGCATAGCGGCGTCTCCTCACTGCCCGTGCAAGGGCAGTGTTCGGGTGGTTGGATTCACCGAGAGGCTACGCCGCTATGCTTCGATCTTCAAATCCCCAACTTTTTGCGATTTCTCGCAACTTCCACGTCGGAGCTTACCGGTCCCGCTGAAAAGCGCTCAGCGCTTGCGGTTCATGTTCTGGAGCATTTCCATGGCCTGGCGGAGCTGCGCGTCCTTGCCGCCGCCCGCACCGGGACGACCGCCGCGCATGCCACCCATCTGGGCCTGCATCCGAGCCATGGCTTCCTGCATGTTCTTCGCGCCAGGAAAAGCCACCTGCATCATCTGCTCGGCCGCCTGCTTGAGCTTCAGGAACACGAACACGTTGACCGCGGTCAAGATGGCCACACCTACCCAGCTGAGAATCGTCCAGATCGACATGGGCCGATGATTGTCACACTCGCCCCGCGCTTTCAAGGCACCCTTGGCCGAGGCAATCTGCACGGTCGAGTGTTGCAGGATCCGCGATTCCGACGAACCTCCGCCACCTCATCGGCCCTCGCTTGCCCCTGAGGCCCCTCTCTGTCGGGTCCGCCGCCTTTTTTGCGCGAGCACAGCCGTTGCTATGCCGTCCGCGACAGTGCCGCTCGCTGTCCAAGTTCAATCAGAGAAGGAGAACCTCATGAGATCCATTCCGAGCTGTAGAAATCACGCCTTGCTCCTGCCCGTCACCGCGGGCGCCCTGCTGGCCCTGGCCAGTGCCTGTTCGCCGGCCCAGGATCCGGTCAAGACCGAATCGCAGCCCAGCGTACCCCGCGAGTTCAGCTTTCGGCTCGCCGGAGCCGCTCCGACCACCGACGACGCCGCGTCGTTGCCGTTTGCGGAACATGGCGTCCATTTTCAGCTGGCAGGAAATCTCGAGATCGGCCCTGCGCCCAATGGACAGGTCCACAAGCGCACGCTGGCAGGCGACGAGCGAGAACTGCTTCAGAACGCCTGGAAGGACTGGCTCAAGTCGGGCTTCACGGCCACGGAAAAATGCGTGACCCTCGCCCCCTCTTCCGAACTCGCCGGCGTCAATGCCCGCATCTCGATCCTGCAAAACGAACGTGAGGCGGCGCTGATCCGAGTCGATGGCGGCCAGATCTGCGGTCCTGCCGAACAGGCTGCGCTGGAGCAGTTCACGAAAACCCTGGTGCGTCTCGGCAGGGCCCACTACCCTCGTCGTTTTCCGAGCGAGTGCCTCGCCTCCACCGATGCGCTGGCAGCAGCACACGAGTCGCTGCTCTCCTGCCAGACCAACGAGGACTGTTCACATGTGGACGCCCAGTATTCGGCGATTGCACCGGGTGAAGTCCAGTTCGTGTCGCTCAAGAGCTGCTCCGTGCTTCCTCGCGTGACTGCCGCGAACCCCGAGCTGCTGAAGTCCGGACGCAAGGCTCTCCTGCTGGCTCGTGAAACCGCGAAGCAGGCCTGTGCCGAGGAAATTGGCGAGCTCACCTGCACGACCCAGGAAGATGTGGGATTCCAGAACCACCGTCATCCAGCACGATGCGTCCAGAACAAGTGCGTCGCCGGAAGGATCCTGCGTTAAATCATCGCATCATCAGCAGTGGCATCGGGGTTGCTCTCTTCGGAATCAACTTTTCCGAAGGAGCAACCCCGTGTCGTTTCATCGCCCACTGAATCGCGTCCTGTCATCCGCCCTGTTGGCCTTCTCCGCCGTAGCGTGCACCATGGAGCCACGAGGCTACACCCAGGCAACACCCGATCCGGAGTTCATCCCGGCGGAATCCTGGAGCTCGATGACGCTGGTCATCTCGGGCGCGAGGACCGTGGTTTCCAGTAATGGTCATTTCACGACCGTGCCGAATGCCTGCTACCGGCGTGAGAGCGGTGCGCTCGACCTGGAGCTCTGGAACCGAGTGGCCCAGGCCGTGAACAGGATGCTGCAGCAGAACTGGCTCGAGCAGCCCTCCTGCGCTCCGCGGCCGGCTGGAGCTGCCGACCTGTATCAACCGGTGGCTCTCACCCTGCGCGACCGCCAGATCCGCGAGCTGCTCACTTCCAGCGGTGGAAAATTCTGCACCCGCTCCGCCGACCTCACCGCCGCTGCCGATCTCCTCGTGGCGCTGTCCGAAGTGGCTCAAAAGGCCAAGCTCGAGGGCTGCCCCGCACGTGGTTCCTTCTGGGACGAGTCCGGCCTATTCCTGGATGGGCAAAACGACTACGAAAGCACCCGAGACCCCGAGGATCGTCGTGATCGAGAGGACCGTCATGACCGCGACCATCGCGATGACCAGGAGGATGGCAGCCCGGGCAATCGTTGGCCGCACCCTCGCCCTACGGTCTACCCCACCCCACACCCGACTCCGCGACCGACTCGCACGCATGAGCCCAAGAAGGAACACGATCGCGGGCAGCACCGACCCGACCAAAAGGGCAAGCAGGAAGGCTCGGAGTGGTGGAACGATTAGTACGGATCGCGCGAGAGCTCATCGAGGGCTGCCAGCATCCTCGATCGGCTCTCTTCGGAAATCCGGCCCACATCAGCCGAGGTCAGGCCACGTGTGGGAATGGGCTCCAGTGCGCGGACCCGGATCACGCCAGGAGTGAGTCGCCGTTGGCGATAATCGAGCACTCGGCCCACGGGTGACGCCACCAGCGGAACCAGCGGAAGTCCCGCCTCGATGGCCATGTGGAAGGCGCCTTTTTTGAACGGAAGCAGTCCCTTGCCGGATTTGTTTCTCGTGCCCTCCGGAAAGATCATCACGCTCACGCCCTTCTCGCGGATCTTCCTTCCCGCATCGCTGATTCCTTCGACTGCGCGGCGATGGCGCTTGCGATCAATGAAGATGTTTCCTGCCGCAAGATAGAACAGGTTGAAGAATGGAACCCACGCCAGCTCGCGCTTTCCGATCACGATGGTCCGTCGCGGAAAAATCGAGCCGAAGATGTGCACATCGAAGTTGTCCTGATGGTTGACGATATAAATGCAAGGCTGCAGGCTTTCGAGCGACGAGGCGCCCTCCAGTTCGATCCGAACTCGCGTGATCCTGCGAAGGCCCCAGGTTCCGAAACGGGCGAGGGTTCGATTGAAATCCAGGTTTCCGAACATCACCGGAATCAGCAGCACTCCGACCACGGACATCACCAGAAGCCATGCGAGTGACAGGGTGTAGCGAAGTAGAAAATCCACGGTGCGCATCGCCAAAGAACACCACGGCGCGCGACTTCACTCAAGAGCTACTGAAGCCGGGCGCGGAGCCAGTCGGTGTCCAGGTCGACGTTCAGGCTGCGAACCGGCGAGGCGGCTAATGGATCGATCCAGGTCACGAAGTCCGGATGGTCGCGCACGCTCCTTCCGCTCCATTTTGAACCATGAACCTCGTAACCGTCCGGAACAGGATGGGCCTCGAGCACATACTGGTACTCCAGCACGGGCGCGAGGCGCTCCGCAGAATCGCGATCATCATCGTACGGAAAGACTGCGTAAATCCATGCGCGAACATGGAAGAGATCCGCACGCACCGGATCGCGGCGAATCGTCCAGCGGGCACCGTCCACCGGAGTATTCCACACGGGAGGACGCGGATCGCGATCCATGATGAAGGGCACGCGACGGCCCTGGAGCATCACCTGCAGGACGCGATGAAACTCGGCGGGTGAGATATCCTCGAACGCACCGCCACCGTTGCCGTCGTTTCTCTCTCCGACGGTTCCTCGAATCGACGGGTCCACCACTTCATGCGCATAAATCCAGAGGGCTTTCTGTTCCGCGACTGAAAAAACCTCGCGGCGGCCATCCACCTCGACCACCTTCGGAACGAGCGGCTCCGGCTGCAGGATCGACGCGAATGCCCAGGCGTCACAGCGCCCCTCCCAGGGCTGGAAGGGCCGGCTTTCGGTCGTGATCCTCAGCTCTTCGCGCGCCAGCGCCGCCCTGCCGGAGAGTCGATCATATTTTTCCAGTGCGGAGCGGGCATCGATTCGCGACAGCGGGTGCCAGTATCCCGACCAGGGCCTGATCACGGCCTGCCCCGAGAACTCGCCCTCCTGGATGATTGCCGGGCCATGACTCATGCTGAAGGAGCCCAGCTCGCGTGGATAGGGCCGGAGAGCGTTGGTGGAGGGAGGAGCCCCGCACGAAAAAAGACAAGCCGTCATGAGGACGGGAATTGTCCATCTCGCCGCGAGGCTCCTGCCGGGGAAGTCCATCGTCAGATCACTTCTGGACGATGGAAAGATGGGCGCAGGTGTCGATGAAACGACCGGTGGCGGCCACCTGGACTGCGGACTCGTTCTTGTCCTTGGACTCGTCGATGGCGTTCTGGCAGAGGTCCTCGGCCTGAACCTTGTCGTGAAGAACCTGCTCACAGGTCACCGGAACTTCGACGGCATACTGTTCGATCACTTCCTGGAAGCGCTGACAGGATCCGGCGGCCTGGACCACATCGACGTTCTTCGACACTTCCGCGACGCGGAACTTGTCCGAAATCACGGCCGTGGAAACCGTGCGCACGGACTTCAGTGGCACTTCGCCCGGTGCTGCTGCAAGCCAGGTGACTTCGTGGTTCCTGCAGACCAGCTTGATGTCCTGCGGAGCACGCTGGATCTCGCTCTTGCTCGGATCGGCGCACTGCTGCTTGAACTTTTCGAGGCTGACCATCAGCACCGACGGAGCCTGCGGAGCAGTGCCGCCGGCCGGAGCCGGCTCAGGACGAGGATCCTCACCCGCGACCGCCAGAAGCGAGCCGAGCGCAACTGCCGCAAACACTGAAACTGCCCAGTACCCATCATTCGAGAACTTCTTCATGCATACCCCCTCAGGTTGAACTTTCCGGCATGAGCCGGTCGGCAGCGGAGGGTTGCAACGCAGGTGCCAGCAGGCGGCTATTCCAGGCCGTACCTCCGCCGCTTGCGCCAAAGCGTGCTCAAGTTGATTCCGAGGATGCTTGCTGCCTCTTCGAGAGTTTCGGACGAGGCCAGGACGCCCTCGATGTGCCGACGCTCGAGCTCTTCGAGGCTCACCTCGGCGGCGGAGAGATCCGCATGGCCGCCGACAGAAGCCAGGGGTGCTGCAGAAAGCAATGGGGTCGCACCGGACAGTCCTGAATTCGTGCGATCTGCGGCCTTGTCCATGGTCTTTTCGACGATGCGATCCGGCAGGTCATCGAGGGTCACCTGGTCGGTGGAACAGAGGATTGCGGCGCGCTCGAGGGCATTCTTGAGCTCGCGGATATTTCCTGGCCAGGGATAGCTGTTGATGGCCCGGATCGCCTCCGCGCTCAGCGGGCGCAGCGGGCGATTTGCGGCTGCAAAGGCCCTCTGCAGGAGTCCCTCGGCAAGCGCCGGGATATCTTCGGGACGCTGCCTCAGCGAAGGCATGTGAAGATCGATGACGTTCAGCCGAAAGTACAGGTCTTCGCGGAATCGACCTTCCTGGACCTCGCGCTCCAGGTCCTTGTTCGTGGCGGCAATGATTCGCACATCAACGCGAATGGTCTTGGTGTCGCCTACGCGCTCGAACTCGCGCTCCTGGAGGAATCTCAGCAGCTTGGTCTGGAGCGCCGGAGAAATCTCTCCGATTTCGTCGAGGAAGACGGTACCGGTATCGGCGAGCTGCAGGCGCCCGGCCTTGTCCTTGACGGCACCGGTGAATGAGCCCCGAACATGGCCGAAGAGCTCGGATTCCAGCAGGTTCTCCGACAAGGTTGCGCAGTTGACGACTGCAAATGGGCCCTTGGCGCGCTGGCTTGCGTCGTGGGTCGTCTTCGCGAGCAGCGTTTTTCCAGTGCCGCTCTCTCCGGTGATCAGGATGGTCGAATCCGTCGCGGCCACCTTCCGAGCCATGTCCAGGACCTTCTGCATCCGCGGATTTCGGGTCGTGATGGTGGAGGGCTCCGAAAGCACCTCGACCGTGTCACGCAGCCGGGCATTCTCGGCGCGAAGCTTCCGAAACTCCTCGATCCTCTCCACGAGATGCTCGAGCTGCTCGGGAGTAAACGGCTTGACGAGGTAGTCGTAGGCTCCGCCCTTCATCGCACTGATCGCCGTATCGATGGTGCCATATGCCGTCATGATGACGGGAGTCACACCCGGAAAGTACTCGCGTGCCTTGCCAAGCAGGTCGAGACCACTCATTCCGTCCATGCGGAGATCCGTGATCAGGATGTCCGGACTCAAGCGTCGCATCAGCGACAGCGCCATCTCGCCACTGTCGGCAACCTGGACTTCGTGGCCGGCCGCGGTCAGAGCCGCCTCCATCGTATTGCAGATCCCCTGTTCATCATCCACCACCAACAACTTCGCCATTTCTGCCTCCCCTCTCTCCAAAGATACCTGCATGCCCCTGCGGCAACGTCAGGATGAATTCGGCCCCGCCTCGATATTCGGAATTCAGCGCCAAGGTGCCTCCATGCCCCTCTGCGATCTCGCGCGCGATCGCAAGGCTCATGCCCGTTGAGTTCGAACGTGCAACGCGGAGATCGTAATGCGCAAAATGACGTTGAAAAATGTGCTCCGTGAGCCCCATCATCCCAGGCGATCCAACGCTCCGGACCACGATCTTCAGCGCGTGGCTCGACTCGATCATGGCCTCGGACATCCGTACCTCGATCCGCGAGTCTCGAGGCGAATGCCGGATCAGGTAGGTGATCAGCTGCATGAGGCTCCAGGAGATTCGCGGTGCGTCGGCTCGAGCCATCACTTCAATCTCGCTGCAGCGAAACGCGAGGTCCATCGCGATGCCTCGCGCCTCCGCTTCGGCGCGAGTCGAGCGGACGGACTGCGAAATCAGGCGCCGGAGATCCACGATTCGAAAACTCATCTTTTCGGCATCCAGATCAAAACGGCTGGCAGCAAACAGTTCATCGATCAGTTCACGAAGTCGTTCGACATCACGGACGCTCGATTCCACCAGCTTCGCCTGGATCGGCGTTAGCGTCGACGCTGATCGCTGAAGAAGCCGCGTTGCCATGAGCAGGCTCGTGACCGGCGTCTTGACCTCATGAGACAGCAGTCCGATGAAATGGGTCTTTGCCTCCTCGGCCTGTCGAATCCAACTGACATCCTGGCCGACCACGACGGAATCAAAGTCCAGCTGGTCTCCCCATTGACGCCAGTCGGCATTGTTCTGGGTGAACAGAAATGCCTGAATCTCGCCCGGATCCTCCCGGTACTGCACGCGCCACTCCACTGGAGTCTCCTTCTTCCGCGCCGCAAGAATGGCCCTCACGAGCGACTCCTGGCGAGAACTGGAGTTCATCGCCAGATCGATCGGCAGAGCGGAGGTCGGCGCCGAGTAAACTCCCAGGAGTTCCAAGCCAAGACGGTTGCACCAGACGACCCGCGTGTCCCTGAGGAAATAGACGGCATCGCGCGATGCCGATGCGAGGACCTCGGCGCGAGCCTTTTGTTCCATCAGGCGATGAATATTGAGGCTTCGAAAGTCGTGGACCTGGCTTACCAGCGTTTCGGTGCCATGAAAGAGCTCCTGGACCTCCATCGTGGCATTGTCCACGCCTGATCTCTGGCGCGCTTCTGAATCCGGAAAGAGCGGCAGCATCCCGGCAGAAACGTCCATTTCTCTGAAATACCGGGTCATGTACCGAATGGGACGAATGCCGTAGAAGAACATCTTGCGGCCGATCAGCAGGAAGAGGAGTGAAAAGACGAACCAGGTCGCCCATCCCTTCATGACCAACGATCGGTAGACGGACCTCTGATCGTCCACGAGCCGATACACTTCATTGAGCTGATAGACCTGCCAAGCCTCTGCAAGTGATCGGAGCATATCGCGGCTCACTGCCGCATTCCTCAGGCCGCGCAGGATTCCAGAGACGAAAGCCTGGCTCGCCGGATCGGGCGCAACCAGTTCTCGGATGCTCTGGATCAAAGGGGCCACCTGGTCTCTTTCTCCGAGCTCGATGAAGGTGACGACCTGTGCTGCAGCGTTGGAGAGCGCGTGCCGACGGATCTGCTCCTTGACGTGCTGCTGATTGGCGCGGAAACCCTCCAGCCCGACGATGAGGAAAGCTGCCCCCGACGAACCGACCACCAGGATCAGGACGATGAGGAGCTTGGAAAAAAGCGAATTCCTGCCCAGCATCAGACTGGCCCATCCTGCATCAGGATGCGATCGGCCCGAACTGACCAGATGGTTGACGAGCCAAGACTCCGAACTTCGCGCAGGAGCCCGCTTCGCCCAAACAGGAAATGCAACACCTTGCCCACGATGAACGAGGCCTCAAAATCATGCTGGTCAGTTTTTCGTTGCTGCAGCACCTGCCGAGAGAGGCTCAGAGCCCGCAGAAAATGCACCAATCCCCGCTCTCCATCACCGAGTGCAAGCCAACCCTGCGCGTTGGCCACATGCCAGCGAGCCTCGTGGAGCATCCCTCCAGTACCGGCCAGGTCGGCATCGGCCACTGGAACACTCAGGCGGATATCCACCAGTGTCTGCCTCCATCCCGCCCACACACGGATCTCTGCTGATCGCGGACCCGAATGAATCTCGATGAACCTGGAAAGCTCGCCTTCAATCGTCGAAATGGGCGCCCCTGAAAGGAACATCTGCAGCAGCAGATGCTGGGCCGCTTCTGAGCCGTGCCTGATCGGCATGAGAGGAGGAAGTCGTCCCGCCTTCAAGTCCTTTTGAACCAGGCTCAGCTCGGCATTGAGAACACGTACCAGGTTCTGCGATCGACTGGATTTCCACATCTGGTTCGCCAGAACGGATGCCAGCACGAAAACTGGAACAAAGGTCAGGATTCCCCAGGCAAGCGGAGAATGAACTAATTGACGGAGTCGAGTCATCGGGGTGGCTCCTACAGCAGCGCACTGCGATGGCAAAGCGCATGCCTCGGGTCGACCCCTTGCTTTTCAATCACTTCAATCAATCCTGACATTTCTATAATGATTGAGAACAGTGCGATCCTGCACTTTGCACGTGCAAAGTGCACTGACCGGTATTCCGGTCATCCGGCAGAGCGCATCCGCGAGGCCTCGCGCTCGCGAATCGACTGGCACCGGGTGCAGAGGCGGGCCTCGGGAACCGCCAGCAGCCGCCGCTCTGGAATCTCTTCGTCGCAGTCCTCGCAGATGCCGTAGTTCAAGGTTGCCAGCTTGGCGATCGCCCGATCAATGGCCTGGAGCTCTCGAAGCTCCTGTTCCTGCATCGAGGAATTCCGCCCGAGCTGTTCCAGGCTCTGGGCGATGTCGACCATCTCGGCCTGCGAGTCGACACGATCCATCTCGCTTTGCTCCAGGTCGATTCGATTCAGCCCCTGACCCAGGCGACTTCGACGGGTCATCAGGTTTTCGCGGATTTTCTGCAAAGTGCTACGGTCCATGGGCCGGACGAAGTTGCAAATCGCGAGCTAGCACTTCGCGGCGTAGGCCATGAGGTAGCGACTGGAAAGCGGCCGCCCCATCGACTGGTGGAGCCTGAGGCTCGTTTCGCAGAGCCGATCGAGGTCGACCCCCGTCTCGATGCCCATGCCCTGAAGCATGTAGACGAGATCTTCTGTCGCAAGGTTTCCGGTGGCCGCAGGAGCGAACGGGCAACCACCAACGCCGCCCGCCGATGAGTCGATGTTCGTGATGCCGTACTCCAGCGAGCGCAGGGTATTGGCGAGTGCCGTGCCGCGCGTGTCATGAAAATGTACCGCGATCCTGGCAGCTGGGTTCTTTGAAATGAGCTTTGGAAGGACGAGATCCACGCCCTTGGGCGTAGCCACCCCAATCGTGTCGCCGAGCGAGACCTGGTGCGCTCCGAGGTCGAGAAGTCGCTGGGCCGCATCGATGGCATGCTTCGGCGACATTTCTCCTTCGAAGGGGCACCCGAAGACGGTCGACAGGTAAGCGCGAGTCTGGAGCTTGAGCTTGCGCGCTTCGCGAAGCACTTCGCGAATTTCGGCCAGTGAATCCGCAATCGTCATGCCGATATTGCGCTGATTGAAGCTTTCGCTGGCTGCCGTGAAGACTCCGATCGCGCGCGCTCCGACCTCGAGCGCACGCTCGAGACCGCGCCGGTTCGGCACCAGGGCCCAGTAGGTCGGTCCTGCAAAACTCTTTTCCGCGCTGATCGCGCGAAAGACCTGGTCGGAATCCGCCATCTGCGGAACGCGGTCGGGCCTCACGAAGGCGCCGGCCTCGATCTGCGCGAGCCCCGCCTGTTTCAGGCCGCGGATGTACTCGAGCTTCATTTCGAGCGAAATGGTACGGCTCTCGTTCTGGAGGCCGTCGCGCGGGCCGACGTCATAGACAGTCACCCTGCGCGGAAACTTCGCGAGCGCCTTCGGCCTAGCCGCCATTCGCCGCTCCGTTTGCTGCGCCATTCGCCGCTCCGTTGGGCGCCGACTCGAAGTCCACCATCAGGTCGCCCGGAGAAAGCTGCTGGCCTTCCGAAACGCGGATCTTCTTCACGATGCCGGCGCAGGGCGCCTGGATCGCAAATTCCATCTTCATCGCCTCGACCAGAAGCAGCTTCTGGTTTTCAGCCACCGCGGCACCATCGGCGACGAGCACCTTGCGGACCTTGCCCGGAAACTGCGCCGTGAAATCCGCGGCGCTGGCCCCGGAGGCCGCCGCTCCACGCGAGGCATCGAGCTTCGACCAGTCGCCGAAGAACGGGCCATGGAATCCGGAATGGTCGAGCCACTGCGCGGAAAACTTTCCCCTGCCCTGAATCGCGACGCCGCGCACGCGTTCGATGGTGCCGTCAGAGAGCGTACGTTCGGCGATCACCCAACCGCCCGGGCGGTGCGATAGTTTCCAAGCGCTGGCTTCGCGCGCCTCTGGAGATTGATGGTCAGCGGTAAATTTTTTTCCGGAGACTTTCCACTGATGCTTCATGCCTGCCTCCAGGGAGACGGCGCAGCCGTGGCCGTGCCCGAGACGGAAGCGCCCGGGGCGGCGGAGACTGTCAGCCGAGTCGCGGTCGCAAGGTCCGCGGCCGAGAGTGCGGGCTGGAATTCTGCGAAGGCCTGCCCGAGGTATCCGGTGTGCATTCTGCCGGCGCGCACGTTCGAATCGTTTGCGATCGCCAGCAGGTAGCGCTGGTTCGAGCCCATTCCTGCGACCACGGTTTCTTCGAGCGCAAAGCGCATGCGCTCGACCGCAATTTCGCGCGTCGGAGCGTGCACGATGATCTTCGCCAGCAGCGAGTCGAACTGCGTGCCGATCGTCTGTCCCTGCTCGATTCCAGCTTCGATGCGGATGCCGGTGCCCGTCGGCCAGCGCAGGAACTCCACTTTTCCGGGAGTCGGCGCAAAGCCCTGGGCTGGATCCTCGGCGTAGAGCCGCACTTCGATGGAATGTCCGCGAGGCTCCGCCACCTGGGGCAGCTGGAAAGAAGCGGGATCGCGAGCCAGATGGAGCTGCAGATGAACGAGATCCTGGCCGGTGACCTGTTCAGTGACCGGGTGTTCGACCTGGAGGCGCGTGTTCATCTCGAGGAAGTAAAATCCGCCCTTTTCGTCGACCAGGAACTCGAGCGTTCCGGCGCTCCGGTACTTCACTTCCGCCACGAGCCGCATCGAGGCTTCGAAAAGTCCTTTTCGGGTTTCCGCCGAAAGATGCGGAGCGGGAGCTTCTTCCCATACTTTTTGGTGGCGCCGCTGGAGCGAACACTCGCGCTCGTACAGATGAACACCGCCCCCCTTGCCGTCACCGAAAACCTGAACTTCGATGTGGCGTGGATTTTCGATGAGGCGCTCGAGAAAGAGCGTGCCGTCACCGAATGCGGCCACAGCTTCGGCCGACGCACTTTCGGCGGCGTCCTTCAGCTCGGAGTCCTGGTTCACGCGTCGCATGCCCTTGCCGCCACCACCGGCCGAGGCCTTGAGCAGCAGCGGATACCCCACGCGGGCGGCGGCTGCGGTAAGATCCTCACCCGCTTTGACCTTCGCCCACGGAAGCGTCGGCACCTTCGCTTTTTCGGCGAGCTCCTTGGCGGCAATCTTTTCGCCGAGCGCGCGCATGGTTTCAGCGCGCGGACCTGCGAAGGCGATTCCCGCCCTCTCGACGGCGTCTGCGAACTCCGAGCGTTCGCTCAGGAATCCGTAACCCGGATGGATGATCGTCGCGCCGCTCTTCTTCGCGGCAGCGATCACCGACTCGATGTCGAGGTAACGCGTGACGGGCTGCACTTCGTCGGCATAGGTCAGGTGCCGCGCCTCCTCGTCTCCGGGCGCGCAGATGGCGATCGTGCGATAGCCCA
This sequence comes from Bacteriovorax stolpii, assembly GCA_945860415.1. Lineage (GTDB taxonomy): Bacteria > Bdellovibrionota > UBA1018 > UBA1018 > UBA1018 > CAIOHW01. The sequence goes on along the minus strand of CAMAQA010000008.1, from coordinate 28,389 downwards.
GCTCGCGGCAGGCCTGAAAGACGCGGCACGCGATTTCCGAACGATTCGCGACGAGGACCCTGACCTGCTTCGATCTGGCGGCAGACATCAGCGAATCCATCCTGGCTTGCGCTTTTCGAGGAAGGCCTTGAGGCCTTCCTGTCCTTCCGGAGTCACGCGCAGCTCAGCAAGGGTCTTCGAGACGTACTCGAGGCAATCGCCCATTTTTTCGCGACTCTCGGGCCAGGTCAGGTCGAGCACGAGCTGCTTGGCCACCGACATGGCCTGCGGACCGCACTGGAGCATGTTGCCGAGGATGCGTTCGCGCGACGCTTCGAGTGCCGCCTGATCAGCGGCGACCTCGTGAATCAGCCCGATCTCATAGGCGCGCTTCGCGCCGAAACGCTCGGCGCTGATGAAGAGCGAGCGCGAATGGGTCGCACCGATCTTGGCGGTCACAAAGGGACCAATGCAGGCGGGAACAATGCCGAGGCGAACCTCGGAAAGGCTAAACTGGGTGTCCTGCGTGGCCACGACCATGTCGCAGACGCTCGTCAGGCCGACGCCACCGCCGATGGCGGCGCCATGGATGAAGCCGATGAGGGGCTTCGGGCACTCATTCATGAGCGCGAACATTTTCGAAAGCGTCCGGGTTTCGACGAGGTTCTGCTCGACATTGAGCTCGACCGAACGCTTCATCCAGTTGAGGTCGCCGCCGGCGGAGAACACCGGTCCGGATCCCTGGAGCGTGACGATCTTCACGTCGGGCTTCTTCACCTCGACCGAAAAGACGTGCGTCAGCTCGTCGATCATCGCCTCATTGAAGGCGTTGCGAATGTCAGGACGATTCAGGGCGACGTTCAGGACGCCGGGGTGCCTGGATGAGTGCTCGAGCTTCAGGGTATTCATGGACCCCGAAACTAACCCAAGGCCTTAAAGGCGGCAATCCTGCTTCAGTCGCTCAGTGAGTCCGCGCGCAGCCGTCACTTCGAGGCGGGTGATTTCGAGCTGGGTCAGGGCGTCGGCGGCCAGGCCTTCGACATACCTGCGGTCATCGTGGCCGAAGGAGTACCAGCGGCTGCGAATCTCGCCCGTTTTCGGGTCGCGAAGGGTGTCGAGAAAGCGCTCGAAGTCCTGCCCGGCATGGCGACGGATTTCGGTAAATTTCGAAGCGGCGAGGTGCGGAAGTCTGGCGGCATCATGGAGCAGATCACGAAATTCGGCTTCGGTCTTCGCGTCGGAGATCAGATCCTCGAGGCTGAGCTTCAAGTGGTTCACGCCGAGCTCGCGCTGATCGGCGGTCCGGTACAGGTACCGGACACCGTGATAGGCGGTAGGCACCGCTACGGTGGATGTCAGCAATCCGGCCGTAGTCACTTTACCGAGCGGCAGCGTGTAGGCCGCCACTCCAGGAATCAACGACGCCGCCACCACGCCCACGGCCGCACACGCGCTCGAGGTGTAGGCCACGAAGCGGGCCTTGCCGAGAAGCTTCTTGAAATCTTGAACCGAGAGCTCCTGCACCTGAGCTGAGGCTTCGCGCCTTTCGGCAAGCCTGGTCAGCTTGTCGATCACGTCATGCTGCTCGATCTGTGAGCAGTACTCGGCCAGTCTTGGCGAAGGCGCCTGTGCCGCCGGGCCTCTGGCCCAGGACGAAGAAGTGGTGGAACTGATCAGTGCGGGAACAGCCAGAATGGCAACCAGACGTTTCATGGCGCGGGTTCTATCCCATTCCTGACAAAAATGCTCAAATGATGTCAAGTTATTGATTTTAAAGGGATGACGCGAATCTGAACCAAAAGGTGGGCCCGACCTTTTAGGGGGCGCAAACCCCGCCACAGGTGGCGGACAGGCATCCAGTTCCGGCACCCCAGCGCCCCGAACACGTCGGAAAGCAGCGCAGGGTGGTGGAGTTGACGCGCTGAACCCGAGGATTCCACGCCCATGTTCCGGAAATCACATAGGGGTCGGCGACCAGAGACTTTCCGGCATCACACGTCGCCTCGCACGAAGAGGATCCGCTCGTCGTGCAGCGAACTTCTTGCACCTCTGGAGACGGAGTCGCGCAAACCGCTCCACAAACGGTGACCTGGCACCCGGTTCCGCTGCCAAACCGATTGGAACATGCCGGACTGCAGGCAATCGTTCTGTCGTCCACTTTTCGAATGGCGGGGCTCCAAGCCAAAGTTCCGGAAATATAGTAGGGGTTCGTCGCCAACTTCATGGCCTCAGGACATGAAGCCTGGCACGACTGATTTCCCCCCGGTGTGCGACACGAAATGGCTTGTGTGGATACTGGAATGCTCACGCCCGCAGACGAGCATCCCGCGGTCTGGAGGACGTAGGTATTTCCGACGAGGTAGATCTTCCGTCCCACCCCATTGTTGTTGTGCTCGGTGCCGGTCAGCACTTCTTCGATGTGGCCGTCGGAAAATTTGACCGTGAAGGAGTACACGCGGCGGATGGATCCATGTACGGCACCAATGTAGTCCGAGCTTCGCTTCATGCCGATCAGCTCGACATCCACGGGCAGCGATCTTGCTTCGCGGACCATGGCCCATACGGCGTCGTCAGGGAAAGTCTGCCAGTCCGTAGTCGAGAGCGTCGTCTGGCTCAGGTTCAGCCCGGGATGGGCATTTCATTCGCGGCCAGATTCATGTTGCCGGGCTGCCTTAGGTACGGCGCCATCCTGGATTCGACATAATCGAAATTCAGATGAAGATTGGTCAGGCGCGTGCACGCGCAGTACCTGTTCGCACCGGCAGCGCCGCAGGCGCCGACTTCCGGAGCCGGCAACTGCACCGAAACGACCTGATACCCGGCCTGTCCGGGCGTGCAGACCTTGCAGGCCTGAAGGATTTTCTCCGAGCCTGGAGCCTCGGTAGTGAAGCAGCGCGAGTGAAGTCCGGAATCGGCGGTGCCAACCGGCTCTGCGGTGAAGGTAACCGTCGCCGCCGGACCCGAGCACGTCGAAGTGGTCATCGCTGCGGTGATCGCGGCCCTCTTCTTGGCGTAATTGACGAGCGCCTGCTCGCCTTCACCGGAAGCGATCTTGCGAAGCGACTGATTGACGGATTGAGAGAGCAGGACTCCGGTGACGGCCAGCCCCAGGCCAGCAGCGGCAGCCAGACCCACGGCCACGTTGCCGCGATTGTCGATTGAAGGCGCCCCGAACCAATCCAGCTTCCCCATTCCAGTAGTGTAACACTGCTCTCGTGTATCCAGCATCTGGACAGTGATTGACCGCTGTCGAGAGCTGCGCAAAACTCTCAAAGTGTTGAAACATTCGGCAGATCACTCGAAAAACCGCTCTGGAATCACGCTTCTGGGCGGACTGATCGCCATCGGCGTGCTCGCCATCTCCGTGTCGTTCATGACCCAGTCGAGCCTGCACTCGCAGCGAGTGGGCCGCTCCGTCGAGAGCCGCATTGATGCCTCGCTCGTGGCAACGAACATCCTGAATGCCATTGCGACGACTTCCACCGAAGGCATTCGCGTGATGGCAACCAGCGCTGCACCTGGCATCTGGATCAGAAAGACCACCCCGGCCCTCGCGTGGCTCGCCTCTTGGGAATCGACCGGGGAAATTCGAAATATCCAGGTGCGCTTCTCCGCGTACGACGTTGCAGTCGGCCCGACGCCAGCACTGACCCCGATTGCCTATCCGACGGCGATTCCCTTGCCTTCGTGGACACCGGAGCCCTCACACCAGGTCGACCTCGAGCTCGAGTTCTCGCGCGATGCAGGAACAAGCTGGCAGAAATTCTCAGCCTCGAAGTGGGTGGCGCGATGAGGGGTCGAAGCGGCTTCAGTACGGTCGAGCTGATCATCGCGTCAGGGGTGACGATTCTTGCGAGCCTGATCGTGGGACTATCGATCACCTTTTTCTCGAGACAGGCTTCACAGCAATCGGTTCAAATCGAACAGATGGCACAGGCTCAGGCGTTCCTGCAGCTTCTGCGCAAGGACCTGGCCTCGGCGTCAGAGATCGTCGTGGTTCCGCCGACTCTGGGAACTCCCACCGGGTTCAAGCTCACCCAGAAGATCCTGAGTGCGGGAAAGGTCATTACGCGTGACACGATCTACACGATCGGAGGACCGACCACCTGCACGACCTCCACCAAGAAATCCTTTGCCTGCATCCGCGTGCAGCGAAAATCGGGGGATGCTCCGGTCGAACTACCGAACGTCGTGGCCTTCCGGTGGTGCTCCGAAAAGCTGCAAGCCGGATCACCGCCGGTTCCCGCCGACTGCGCCTCACTGGCAAGCTTCAACCGACCATTGCCGGCCACCCCCGCTCGCTTCATCGGACAGGTCGAGTTCCTGGCCTTTCCGGAGCGTCCGGCAGGCCAGCAGACCAAGACCGTGAGTTTCGTCTATGAAGCCGCCAACCTCGGCGCAAAAATCCAGGTCCTGAAGACCGAATGACCCCTAGAACTGGTCGCGTAGCACCCGCACCACGAGGCTCGCAAACCACTTCCGCTTCTGCTTCTCGGTGATCGGGCGCGACTGCGCGAGGTAGCCCTCGAAGATCGTGTTCATCCGAGCCATCAGTTCGCGATCACGAATCAGGAACCCATTTTCGGTGTCCTGGATGAAGCTCCGTCGGCTGAGGTTGACCGAGCCGATGAATCCCACCACCCCGTCCACGAGGATGAACTTCGAATGCAGGATCGAGTCGCCGGTCCACTCGTAGATTTTCGCGCGGTTCAGAAGTCGGTTGATGCTCTCTTTGTTCACTTCTTCGTAAAGCCACGCGGCCGTGTCGCCCTTGAGGCTGATTCGGGTCTGGACCGTCACCTCGACGCCGCGACCAATCGCGCGTGAAAGCGCATCGAGGATGGCCGGAGTCGGCCTCAGGTACGGACTCGAGAGCTTGATCGTGGAGCGAGCCTCATCGATCAGCTCGACAAAAAGCTTCTCGAGGGCGCGGTTGTCTTCGTAAGGAACGGACACGAAGTGCCGGAGCAGCGATGCTCCTCCAGTACCGGAGGGTGCGCCAGCGCCGTCCCGCGCGGCCGAGCCACCGCCCGCCACCTGGAACGGCATCATCTCTTGCGTATACGAATCGCGGTTCCAGAACTTCACCAGGTGGGCATGAACCGACTCGGCCACCGACTTCGAGGTGATCTTCATTTCGAAGTCGGCCCAATGCACGAAGGCCTCGTCGACGCCAAAATGCACCAGCTCGGGATGTTCCGAATGATCCGGCATTTTCCGGTACAGGAATCCATCATGAATGTTGCGTCCTCCGACGATCACCAGGTTCCGGGAAGGCTCGCCTCGAGACAGCGTCACGAAGAGCTTCAGGTGCATGTCGCGATACTTCGTATCGATGTATCGAAACGGCTTTCCGAGGACGAAGTCGGGGTCGTAGTAGCGGAATTCCTGGATTCGGAAATTTCCGTGCGATGCGGCCAGAGACCTCAAGAGCCGCTGGTCCTTCTCGAGCATCATGTACTGGGTGGTGATGAGATGGACGATCGTGCCGCGATCGGCATGCCACTTCAGGATCCTGGAAAGCACCGTCCCGTAAAAATCCGAGCGGTACACGAGCGTAGCAACGAAGATGGCATCGAGCTGTGGTGCACGCGAGAAGTCGAGCTCGGCATGGGGGTTCTGGTTCTCGATGAAGGAAGGATCTGGCCGATACCCGAGAAGCGCCTCGAACCTGGCCAGGAATCCGGACTCCGGAGACTCCAGGGGTTCATAGACCGGATCACCATGCACGCAGCCCAGCTGCGGATGGCTCTTGGAGAAGAAGAACTTTTCCACCGGCAGTGACTCGGCAGGAATCTCGGGTGTGCACGACTCCACATGCTCGATCTGCGACCGAAGCCACGGAAACGCTGCCACTTCGTTCCGAAGGATGGCCCCCCCCTGCCGCGAAGGATCCTTGCGGTCGCGGAACGTCAGCAGGCACTCCTCGGTGCCCCGCTCGACCAGCACCGAGGTGGCATGGTCGCGCTTCAGGCGGAAGCTCGCCCGAGTCATCGGCTTTTTCTTTGCGGCGAGTTCGCGAAACTTCCTTCCGGAGGCGAGCTCCGGCACGTCGGCCACGAACGGACGATCGCACTGAAATGAAAGTTCCGCCTCAACGCCGGTATTATTGATGAGCTGCAGCCGCGAGCGTGCCGTCGTGTTCGACAGCAGATAACGGCGACCGGGCGAGAAGTCGACGATCCGCAGATCCTCGAAGTGCACGAAGTTTCCAGGATCGAGGACTGCAGGATTACCGCTGGGACTTCGCCCTCCGCCCGGCTCCGGAAGCTGATTCGAGGAATACAGAATTCCGGCACAGCCCACGAATGCGACGATCAGCCACCGTCTCGGTTTCAGGTTCACGGCGCACCTCGGTTCGGTCGTGGCGCCTCTTCGATCAGGTCACGGAAGTAGCCATTGTAAATGTCGTCCGTTCCAGTGCCGTAAAGGTCGGTCGCAGTGTACTTGCCCGGAGACGGACCGAAGCGCTCGGCTTCGGAAACGAAAAAGACCAGCGGCGAGGCCGCATTTTCCTGCTCGGACTTGAGCCACTGAATCCACTCCGTGCCACTGACTACCCTGCTGATCTCCGGATCAATGGCCCACCAGCCACCCTCTTTTGCGGCAACCAGAGTCGCGACATGGTGGCCCCAGCCCCCCTTCATCGGGCCGACTCCCCAGATTTTCATGATGCGCGGACGCGCCAGTCCGCGACGAAGCGCCTCGAGATGCACTGCCGTGGCACGACCGAAGCAGAAGCCAAAGTTACCCTGGGGGTCGTATTTTCGGATGTGCTTCATGCCCGCAACAGGATGGCAGCTGAGGTATCGGTAAAGATCATCCGCCTCGAGCCGCGACATGGACGGAAGGCGCTGCGGCGTTCCCGGAAGCGGAGCCGCGAGTGCCACGACGAGCTCGGAGTTCCACTTCTCGACCGAAACGGCGGGAGACTTCTGGCGAAGCATCTTGGAGCGAACGTCGAAGAAGTCCTTGCCGCGCGAACGGTCCACCACACCAGCAACCAGGGCCTCGAGCTCGTCACCACTCATCCGGGCGAACTGCGAAGCGCAGACATCGGCAGAGCCAGCGTGGGATACTTCAGGGGCGGGCAGATGCAGCGCAGCGACTAGCACCAGCAGGAGCGCAAGACGATTTCCGCTCATTAGTACTCCGTTTCTCCACGCCTTTTACGGTCTTTCAGGATGAGAGGATTTGCGATCACGCGATCTCTCGCCGCGAGGGCCTCGCCGCGGGTCGAGTAGACACCGAAAATCCCGGGCTCCATCTTGCCGGAACTATCGCGCACCTGAATCGTGAGCACGAATCGACTGACGTTGAAGCCCGGCTTCTGCTCCTTGATCACGACATCATCGAGGGAGAATATCGATCGCTCGACCGTCTTCTCGTTGAGAGAATCGTCCCCGACATCGACATGCACCTGCTCCGGGAGTTCCTCGAAAAAACTGCGCTTCAGGTACAGCACGTAGGCATCCGAGGCCTCGCGCAGCTCGGGTTCGATATCCAGCTCAATCATCGCGTCATAAAAACGATTATTCTTCAGCCCGATCACCAGCTGTGCCGGCTGATAGCCTTTTTTCTCGACGATCTCGAAGGAAGGCCTGCCCACGGGCATGCGAGTCCACTCATACACCTTTCGCTTCTTCCGCTCGAGCTGACCGACTCGCCCCCCGGGCGCCTGCACGTAGACCTCGCGCTCCACCTGGCTGCACACCAGCAGCCGAGGAATTCGCTTGCCCTTCTCCTCTTCCTCGCAGAAGCCGCTTCCACCTCCCTGCATCCACCCCCAGCACGAGCGCTTCTCGAACGAACGGCATTCCGGAAACTTCAACGACCCTTCGCTTCCGCGGCTGGAGTACTCGACCCAGAAATTATTCTTACCGGGAAGGTAAGGATCCCAAAGGCCGCTCGAGATTGCCTGGTTCACCCGAACATCGAGATTCGGAAGTGAGTAGCGCTTCAGCAGCGAATTGGTTCCGTCCCGAAGATGAGTCGGATCGTTACCACCGGAACATGCCGTATTATCTACTCGCACATCGATGTCTCGATCACTCGCAACCGGAAGCACTTCTCTATCGAGCCAGTCCACGGTCTGCACGGCGCTATTCCAGTGCCCGACAAAGCCGATCACTACTTTTGCACCCTGGGGTGCCGTCTCGAGGGCCTCGCCCACGCCCATACCGACGAGGTCATCCTGCACGATGCGGCGGCGGTCTTCGCACGACTGACGAGTGAACCAGAGGCTGCAACCCAGCTTGAAGAACCCCTGCTGGCTCTTCGGAGTTGAACCGATGATGCAGACGCAAAGATCGTTTCGCCGAGAGTCTTTTTTCTTGAAAATGAAGGCTGGATCGCGGACTCCGCTCGGGTCCTCAACCGCGACTTCAGCAACGGGCGCCTTCGAAGCGGTCGAACAACCGGCCAGCAGCAGGATGGGAACGGCGAACTTTCTCCAGGACCGAAACTTCGTGAGAGCGTGCATTGCTCGACCTCCGGACGCGCGCCTTAGGGCACACGACATCATCAGGTGGAAACCACCTCTCCGCTCTTCGGAGCGTCAATGCGATGGCATGAGTTTTTCCACTCCCGGGCAAGAGTCACGAATGACACAACTGATGCGTGTCCCTCCAAAGGACTACCCTCGAATACATGCAGGATTCCGTGCACGCCTGGCGCATCTTCCTCCGTCACGCCCACCGCGATCTCTTCGATCGCTCGCAGGACAACGGCCTTTCGGAGAAGGGCCACTATCAGGGCCGCAAGATCCAGGAGTGGATGAAGGAGCACTCGCCAGCGCCGGAGCACGTTTTTTCCAGCCCCAAGCTGAGGTGCCTCGAGACCGCCCAGTATGTGGCCGAACTCTACGGACTCGAGGTCGTGGTGCTACCGGAACTGGACGAACAGCATCCGCACGAAACAGACGCCGCGTTCCGAAAGCGCATCGCCGAGTTCCTGAAATCCGACAAATGCCCTCCTCGCGCCGTCTTCTGCACCCACGGTGATGTCCTACCCGAGCTCGCCCGGCTCCTTGGCCTGCCCGGCGTGGACATCAGCAAGGGCGATCTGTTCATCGAGCGCGATGGCAGAGTGGTCGGCACCAATCCAGTTCGAGCCTAAATGGTCGGGCCCACCTTTTGGTTTCGCAACTGCGTCAAAACCTCCGGGAACCCACCTTCCACCTTCCACGCCCGGACCGAAAGAGCACGCCCGCTTCAGACAGCCCTGCTGGCGCAGGGAACTCGCGGGCGCGACTCTTCCGGATCCCGGCGTGCAGGCGCGCAGGGGTGATCCGGAAATTCATCCGTTCGGTAGTTCCGCAGCTCCGCGAAGCGGAGCGAGGACTGTCCGTACCCGAACGGTGAATTTCTGAGTCACTCCTGCGTGTTTTGACGCGGATCTGAACCAAAAGGTGGGCCCGACCATTTTGTGGTAGGTTCGAGGCATGTCTACCGAGAGCCCTGTCCTGAAGTCGCATGTCCAGACGTCTTCCGAAGAGTTCCGCGCCAATGCCGAGCACCATCGCGCCCTTGCCGCCGAGCTCGAAGCCCGGATGGAAGAAGCACGCGGCGGAGGCGGCCCGGAAGCACGCGACAAGCACACGAGCCGCGGCAAGCTCCTGGCGCGTGACCGTATCGGCACCCTGATCGACCCCGGGACGACCTTCCTTGAACTCTCGACGCTCGCCGCAAACGGCATGTACGACGGCGCGGCTCCCTCGGCCGGTGTCGTCACCGGCATCGGCGTCGTCCATGGGCGCGAAGTGGCTATCGTGGCCAACGACGCCACCGTCAAGGGCGGTACCTACTTTCCGATGACCGTGAAGAAGCACCTTCGCCTGCAGGAGATCGCCCGCGAGAACAAGCTTCCCTGCGTCTACCTCGTCGACTCGGGAGGCGCCTTCCTTCCGCTCCAGTCCGAGGTGTTTCCGGACCGCGACCATTTCGGGCGGATCTTCTACAACCAGGCCACGATGTCGTCTGAAGGAATCCCGCAGGTGGCGGTCGTCATGGGCTCCTGCACCGCTGGCGGCGCCTATGTTCCGGCGATGTCGGACGAATCGATCATCGTGAAAAACCAAGGCACCATTTTCCTGGGCGGCCCGCCGCTCGTGAAGGCCGCCACCGGCGAAGTGGTCACGGCCGAGGAGCTCGGAGGCGGCGACGTCCACTCGCGCACTTCGGGAGTCACCGATCACCTTGCCGAAAACGACGAGCATGCACTCGAAATCGCGCGCTCGGTGCTCGCGCACCTGAACCGTCCCGCTCCGACTTCGTGTGACCGACAGCCCGTCGAGGAGCCGCTCTATTCACCGGAAGAAATCGCGGGAGTCCTTCCGAAGGACCTGCGCCAGCCCTTCGATGTCCGCGAGATCATCGCCCGCATCGTCGATGGATCGCGCTTCCATGAGTTCAAGGCGCTCTACGGCACGACGCTCGTCTGCGGATTCGCCAACATCTGGGGATATCCGGTTGGCATCATCGCGAACAACGGCATCCTCTTCAGCGAATCCGCGCTCAAGGGCGCCCACTTCGTCGAGCTCTGCAGCCAGCGCAAGATTCCGCTCCTCTTTCTCCAGAACATTACCGGGTTCATGGTCGGCAAGAAGTATGAAACCGGGGGAATAGCGAAGGACGGAGCAAAGCTCGTCACCGCGGTCTCGAATGCCAAGGTGCCGAAGTTCACCGTGCTGATCGGTGGCAGCTACGGCGCAGGCAACTACGGCATGTGCGGGCGCGCCTTCCAACCACGATTCCTGTGGAGCTGGCCGAATTCGAGCATTTCCGTCATGGGCGGCGAACAGGCAGCGAATGTCCTCTCTCAGGTCAAGATCGAGCAGCTTCAGGCCAAGGGCAAGCAGCTGTCGGCGGCCGAGATCGCCGCGATCCAGGACCCGATTCGCGACACCTACGAGCGTGAGGGCAGTCCCTACTTCGCGACAGCTCGCCTCTGGGACGACGGCATCATCGCTCCCTGGAAGACGCGCGAAGTCCTCGCGCGTGCGCTCTCTACCACGTACAACGCGCCGATTCCGGAAACGGACTTCGGCGTCTTCAGGATGTGATGGGTGTCAGGACTGATGCACGCGAAGGCGACACTCCTGATGACGGCAGCGGCCCTGCTCATCACGGGTGCGTGCACACACTCGCCACTCCGCAGCCCGAGCTCGGATGGTGCCGCCACTCCCGCGCTGGACGCTCCTGCCGCTCTCGAGACCACGCCGGCGGAGATCGACCTGCGCTCGCTGTATCCTGAGCTCAGCGACGCCGCCTTCCGGCGCAAGCTGGAGGGGGCGCAAACTCCGCTTCGGTTTCTCCGATCCTTTGCCCCGGCCTATTACAGGGCGTTCGCGCTTCAGAAAAACTCCCTCAAGGCTCCGCTCCTCAAGGCTTCCGAATTCCAAGGCTGGTGCGCAGGTGACGCCCATCCGGAAAACTTCGGAACCCTCCTCGACGATTCTGGAAATGCATCCTTCACCTATATCGATCTCGACGACTCCGGTTCCTGCTCGGTATTTTCCGACATCCTCCATTTCGTTCTGGCAACCCGCCTTCAGGTCGAAGACCTGCGTGACCGAGAGTCGATCGAAGGCATCATCGAAGCTTACCTCGATGGAGCTGCAGGAAGAGTGAAGCTTTCGAAACCCGTCCGCGCCCTGCTCTCGCGAGCCGAGGACAAGGACTACTTCGATGAAGAGCTGGAGGACTTCGGCTCCGAAGTGGAGGTTCTGTCAAAAAACATTTCACAGCCCGAGCGCCGAAGGTTGGCCGAGGCGTTCGCGGCAGACTTCGGAAAGGTGACCATCACGCGCGCCACACGCTTTGCGAAGACGAGCGGCGGCTCTGCCGCTCAGATCCGTCATCGGACCATCCTCGCCCATGGTGACGAACCGGTGATTCTGGAGTTCCGCACGCTGACCACGCCTGCGGTCTACCACGAGCGCTACGAACCTTCCGAGCCGCGAACCCGCACGCTGCACGCCTTGAAGATGACGGCCCCCCGGGGTCGATCCAAATGGTACGCAGTTCGTGAGCTCAATGGAAAATGGCTGCTCGCTTCGCCGCGCTACAAGGGAACGCGCGCCGTGGAACTGAAGAAGGACGCCGATCAGGATCCAGAGCTGATGCTGAAAATTGTCCGCGACGAAGCCGCCGTTCTCGGCGAGCTGCACTCTCGCGGAACCCCGGAGTTCGGGTCCTATCTCCATTCGATTCGCAAGCTCCAGCTCAAGGACTGGGAATCCGCACTGAGCTCCATGGAAGCGGCACTCGAGCGCGTCCGAAAGCGGCGTTGATCAGAGCGGACGCACCAAAGCAAAAAGGCCGCCCCGTTTCCGGGACGGCCTCTCTTGAAATCTCGCGAAAGGATGCTTACTTGATGGCGTCCTTGAACTCGCGTCCCGGACGGAACTTCGGCACAGTCATGGCAGGAATCTTGATTTCCTTGCCAGTCTGCGGATTGCGTCCGGTGCGTGCCTTGCGCTTGGACTTGGTGAAGGTTCCGAAGCCGATCAGCGTGACGTCTTCGCCCTTCTTGACGGACTTCTTGATCGAATCCAGGGCGGAGTTCACGACGTTCTCAGCGTCAACCTTCGTGACATTGGCTGCCTTGGCAACGACTTCGATCAACTGGGCTTTGTTCATCTGCGAGTTCCTCTTCTGCGTTCTGCGGTTGGGTTGAACACTTCTCAAATCAAAATTGTCGTCATCCGACGGGGATCGATCTTATGTTCAAAAAGTTGCAAGGTGTCAATTCTCTCGGAATGAAAAAGTCCGGGAAAAAAAATTCACCACATTTTTCAGGCAGATCTTCGTGCTTTCATGTTCGAGAAAAGTTTCCGCTTGACGCAGATTCACCCATTTGAAGTCCACATGCTCGCTCGAATCGATCGAAATCCGACCTGAATCACGAACAGTCGCAACGAACACCTCTTCTCTCACCCGACCTCCCCAGCGGCTCTCGAATTCAAATGCGTGACCGATGGCTCGCAGATCCGCTCCACCAATGGAGACGCCCGTCTCCTCGTGGAGTTCGCGAGCGGCCGCCGAAGCAAGGTCCTCACCCGGCTCCACCGAGCCCGTGACCGGCTGCCAGAAGCCTCCCCGCTCGGGAGTCGTCTTCAAGAGCAGTGCCTCTGGCGAGCCCTGGGCATCGGCTCGAATCAACCAAACCTGAACCTTGAGACCCATGTCGAGATTCCCCTTGCGAATTTCCGGCCCGCGCCGCTATACGACTGTCTCCACCAAGTAGGAGCGCCGATGTAGCTCAGTCGGTAGAGCAACGCTTTCGTAAAGCGTAGGTCAGCGGTTCAAGTCCGCTCATCGGCTCCACTTTTTCTCGGTTGGCGAATACCGCCCACTTCACGTTACACTCTAGGTCATGCGACTTCTACTCCTTGCCGCCGCCATCAGTCTGTCCGCCTGTGCCAATCCGCACAAGGTCCGCGAGCTCGACGATTCGAAGCTGGATAAAAAGGGAGAAATCCAGGGTGCAGTCATCGGACTGAATGAAAATCGAGAAGTGGTGATCGAGCAGAAAACCGAAGCCGACTCCGAACTAGGGAAGCTTGGCGCGACTGCCTATGATCTCGAGGTCAGGCTGACCCGTGCTCACGAAGACCTCTCGCGGTGCCGCGAAGAGCTTTCTGATCCTCGCCTGGGTGGGAGCGGAAAGATCGTGGAGATTCCGGAAATCGACCAGCTCAGGCCCTCGGGCGAAGTCAAAGAGGAGTTCGGGATCACCAAGGAAGGCAAGCTGAGCTTCGTCCGCAAGGAGATGTTTCTCGATCGACTGCAGGGACAGCGAAAATACAACGACACGCTTCGCGAGCAGTTGAAGCTCATGGAAAAGCACCAGCGGGATTGCGCGCGCGACATGCGCGCCGCCCGGGTCAAGAATGGCCTTCCAGGTGAGCGCTATTCCGGGCAGGGGAAATACGTGAACGGCCGCTATCTGCAGACCCGTCGGGCGGAGAAGAACCTGGACGACGCCTTTGCGATTGCCTCGGAAGAATCCGCCAAGGCTTCGGCAGGCGGCAAAACCAGCGAAGAGTGACCCGCCGGCTCGCGCCCGCCCAGCATCCGGCGGGCCCGCGCCCGCCCAGCATCACGAAGCCTTTTTTGCCCCTTGCTTCGCCTGCATCCGGAGCCAGTCCATGATCTTCGCGGAGATCCTTTCAAGTCGCACGACCTGCTCGGCGGCTCCGAGATCAATGGCAGCTTTCGGCATTCCGAAAACCACCGATGACTTTTCGTCCTGGACGATGCTCGATGCACCGGCCTTTCGCATGGACAGCAGCCCCGCAGCACCATCACGTCCCATTCCAGTCAGGATGACCCCGAGCGCGTTCGTCCCGTGCGTCTTGGCAACGGATTCGAAAAGATAATCGGCTGCTGGGCGCACTCCGTGAAGCATGGTCTCCTGGTGGAGCCGGATGCGGAGTCCGCCCCGACGCTGGACTTCCATGTGAAAATCTCCGGGTGCCAGAAGCAGCTCACCCGGCTTGACCAGTTCGCCATCTTTCGCCTCGCGAACCCGGAAGGCGCAGAGCTCCTGCAGATGTCCCGCATACTGCGTCGTGAACATCGGCGGCATGTGCTGGACGACCACGATCGGCGGCACCTCGGCGGGAAGCTCCTTGAGCACGACCTTCAAGGCCTCGGTTCCCCCCGTGGAGCTGGCAATCGCAATGACGTTCCGCTCGAGCACCGATTCCGGAACGGCTGGCTCCGAAGCAAGATTCCTGGCCTGGACCTGCTGTACGGCCTTTGCAGCCACCGAACCCTGGAACTTGCCCGAACCTCGCACCTTTCCCGCCTCGAGGACTGCAGCGCAGATTTCAGAGGAAGCCTCCTGAAGCGATCTTCCGCCTTGAACCTTGGGCTTCTCGACTGCGCGAACCGCGCCGACCTCGAGCGCCCGCCTTTCCACATCGGAGCCCTTCACTGCACGGGCACTGACCACCACGGTCGGGGTTGGAAAGTGCTTCATCACCTTGTCCAGGAACGCGATGCCATCAAGCTTGGGCATGTCAATGTCGAGCGTCATCACGTCGGGCGCCAGCTGGACCAGCTTTTCACGAGCCTCGAACGCATCCGAGGCCGTGCCGATCACCTCGACCTCCGGCATCGTGGTCAGCATGCGCGTGATCAGCGCCTGCATCACGGGCGAGTCATCTACCACCAGCACGCGAAGCTTGCGGAGGATCGTCATTTCGAACCTCCCTTCTTGCGGTACGCGGCGTGCGAGATGGTCTCGAATTCCGCGTGCCTCATCGAACCGGATTCCGAATGCCCCAGAAACAGGTAACCACCGGGACGCAGCACCCGGCCGAGGTTCGACACGACCTGTTCCGCCGTTTCACGGTCGAAGTAGATGAGCACGTTCCGGCAGAAGACGACGTCAAAGAGCTTCTGCATCGGGTACGGCTGCGAGGTCAGGTTGATCTCGGTAAAGGTCACCTTGTTCGCAAGCCCCGGATGGATGACGTATTTCTTGCCCACCTCGGTATCGACTCGCGGCACAAAGTACTTCTTGAGGTACTCCGGCGGCACTCCCTCGATTTCCTGCAGCATGTACAAGCCCGAGACCGCCTTTCGAAGCGAGGGGCGGTCGATGTCGCTGGCCAGAAGCTTCAGACGCCACTGTTTCTTGGGCGAAAGTCGGGCAAGCTCGTCCTGCACGACCATCGCGATCGTGTAGGGCTCCTGTCCGGTACTCGAAGCGGCGCACCAGATGCGAATTTCAGAGGAGTCTGCGCCGTGCATGTTCTCCTTCTGCTCGAGGATTTTCGGCAGGATGGCCTGGAGCTGGCGAAAGTGCGCCGACTCTCGGAAAAAGCGCGTCGTGTTCGTCGTCATGGACGAGACGAACTGGGCCATCTCCGGAGAACCGGCAGGCGTGGTGCGCAGCACTTGATAATAGTCATTGAGAGACTTGATCTTGCGTTCGCGAAGAATCGAGGCAATCCGACTCACCAGAAGCGAGCGATTCTTCGGCGAGTCATTCAGGTAGATTCCGGTCAGCTCCTTGAGGAGCATCGACAGTCGATGGAATCCGATTCCGTCCGAGGAAAGTCTTTCCATCTCACGCTGTTGCTCGACAAGCGCTGTCGAACTCGGCACCACCAGCTTCGGTTGCGCGCTCATGCGGCCACCCCGCTCCTGCCAGCATCAGCGCGACAGACCGTCGACTCTTCACTCGCAGCCTGGCTGATTCCAGCAGTATCGAGCACCAGTGCCACTTTTCCATCCCCGAGGATGGCGGCGCCGGAAACTCCGCGACAGGCGCGGAGCCGATCATCCAGGCTCTTGAGGACGACCTGGCTCTGCCCCGCAACCGCTGAAAGCAGGAGCGCCACTTCGCGCCCACCGCCATCGACGATGGCCACGAGCTTGGGACGACCGAGACGACCCGACCTGAATCCGTTCTGCATGTCGACCACGGGATAGAGCCGATCGCGATGCCGCCATGCGCTCTTTCCGGTCACGACTTCGACGATCTGGCTCTCATCGAGATCCACGAGCTCGCGAATGTTCTCCATCGGCAGGATGAACGGCTCGTCGCCGAGCTTCACGAGCATGCCGTCCAGGATCGACGTGGTCATCGGAAGAGAAAGACGAATCAGAGTACCCACCCCCGGCACCGACTCGATATCGATGCTGCCCTTGAGCTTTTCGACCTGGGTCTTGACCACGTCCATGCCCACGCCGCGTCCGGAAACATCGGTCACCTGCTCGGCGGTCGAGAACCCAGCCGCAAAGATCAGCGCCTGCACCTGGCGGTCACTCATTTCCTGGGCCGCAGCCGCACTGACGATGCCGCGCTCGAGAGCCTTCGAGAGGATCCTCTCGCGCTGGAGTCCCTTTCCGTCATCCGAAAGCTCGATCAGGATTCGTCCGCCGCGCTGGTAGGCGCGCAGGTAGATCATTCCCTTATCCGGCTTGGCAGCGGATGAGCGTCCGGCAGCATTTTCGATTCCATGATCGAGCGAGTTGCGGGCCAGGTGCATCAGCGGATCGGCAAGCGCATCCACCATGCCTCGGTCGATTTCCGTATCCTCGCCTTCCATCACGAATTCGACCGGCTTGCCGAGCTTCAGCGCCAGGTCACGAACCACGCGCTGCGTTTTGAGGAAAAGGCTCTTGAGCGGAGTCACCCGCATGCTGAGGGTCTTGTCCTGGAGCTCGCGGATGGTCTTGTCCACAAGCGAGACGAGCTGGTTCAATTGCGGGTCCGCACCCGCACACTTATTGATGAGCTGGCTTTTGAGGACCACGAGCTCTCCGACGAGATTCAAGACGGATTCCACGCGCTCGGAATCGATCTTCAGGACCTCGCGCTTGATCGTTGAACCCGTCGCTGCCACGGCTGCACTTGAGGGCGAGGCCGAAGCAGGACCGGGAGCCGAAACGGAAGTAGCAGCAGGCACCACCTTGAGGATTCCGACATGGGCCTGGGTGGCCAGCGCTTCCCACGCGGCATCATTGGAGATCGAATCCGGATGAAGCTCTTCTGCGGCTTCTACCGCCACCTCAGGTGCGGGGGCCTCTCCGCCCTGGAGCTTTCGAAGTATTGCCTGAACCTCGGCCTCGAGCGCCGCGACGTTCCAGGGAGCCTGGTCCTTTCGCTTGAGCTGCTCAATGCGGACCTTGAAGGCATCCCCGCAACGAAGCAGCAGCGTGACGACCTCGGTCGAGACCAATGCCGTGTTGTTGCGAAGCACGGTCAGGCAGTCTTCGACCTTATGGGCGAACTCGGCCAGATCCGTGAATCCAACGGCGGCTCCGGTTCCTTTCATCGAGTGGGCCATCCGGAAGATCTTTCCGAGCTCCTCCTCGCGAAGTTCGGGATTTTCGAGCCTCAGGTACGATTCCTCGCACTGCTCGAGCAGAAACGTCACTTCACCGAGGAAGTCCCTCTGCAGCTCTTCCATGAAATCGAGATCACTTTGAGAGTCAGTCATTCCTTGAGCGCATCGGAACGGACGCGGCCGGGCTTGATGAAATCCTTTTGACGCTCGACTTCACAACCCGGCGCAACCATTCAAAAAATCCCACAAATTCTTTGCAAGTCCGACGAGGCTCGAGGCTCAAGAATCCGACCCCATGAACCGATGCGGTACCCAGAAGGAAATGCTGACATGAGCCCGATGACCACTGAAACCGCCTCTGGAACGTCCCTCCTGGCCAAGCCGGGCCAATACCTGACTTTCCAACTGGGTACGCGAACCTACGGAGTGGCGGTGAAATCCGTTCGCGAGATCAATCCGATGACGGACATCACTCCGGTTCCGAAGACCGCTCACTTCGTCGCAGGGGTCATGAACCTTCGAGGCAAGATCATTCCGGTCATCGACCTCAGGCTGAAGCTCAGCCTGGATGCCACGGGCCATACGCGTTCCACCTGCATCGTCGTGGTGGAATCCGAAGAAGATTCGCAAGGTAACCACTTCATGGGAGTGATCGTCGACGCGGTCAACAGCGTGATCGAACTCCAGACTGCGCAAATCGAGCCGCCGCCAGTCCTGGGCGAAACCGCCCGACTGAAATTCGTGGTCGGCATGGGAAAAGTCGACTCGCAGGTCATCATCCTTCTGGATGTCGCCGCAACCCTCTCTGCCCAGGAATTAGAGGCCGCCCAGTCTCTGGCCGCCTGATATTGGCCGCCTGACCTCTTGCAGAAGGCCGCCAGCTTTGATTGAACGGGGGCATGATCTCTAGAACCGCGTTTGGTGTCGCCCTTCTGTCGATCGTACTCACGTCCGCTTTCTCATTCGCCGGACACGCCCCCCGGGCAGGAATGCTTCCGGAGCACTGGACGAGCGGCATCAAGCAGGGCTTCGGAACCGCCTACGAAGCCTACGACTCCAAGGGTCACTATTCCGCCCAATCTCCCACGGCTCCGATTTCCAAGGTCTGGTTCACGCTCGCCCAAGGCATCGTGACGGAAGTCTACTGGCCGCTGCTGGATCGCCCGCAGATCCGCGACCTGCAGTTCCTGGTGACGGACGGACGCACGTTTTTCTGGGAAGAACGCCGTGACGCCCTCAATGAAGTTCGCTGGGTAAAGCAGGGCGTGCCTGCTTTTGAAGTCACCACCCGCGACCTCTCCGGAAGATTCCAGATCGAAAAGACCGTCTTCACGGATCCGGATCACCAGGCGCTTCGGATGAAAGTTCGTTTCACCAGCACCCAGCCCGGACTCAAGGTGTACATCCTCTACAACCCCACCGCCGGCGGAACGCCGATGAGCAACCACGCCATCTCGAGCGCGTCGACGCTGGCACCAGGACACGGCCTTTTTGCGTGGGATGGACAGGAGGCCCAGGCGCTGGTGGCGTCGGTTCCGTTCGTGAAGAGCTCGGTCGCCTTTTCAGGCTCCTATGATTTGTACCAGGACCTGGCTCGCGACCTTCGCATGGATTTCCGCTTCTCGGAGGCTCACGACGGAAACGTGGTGGCCGGGGCCGAGCTGGACCTGTCACAGGGAGGCGAGTTTGAGCTCAGTCTCGGATTTGCACCGAGCATCGCTCGCGCCCACGAGACGGCCCTTGCGGCGATGGGCGAGCGTTTCCAGGCCTCGCTCGAGACTTACGCTTCGCAATGGACCGGCTATCAGTCGACGCTCATCGATCTCTCGCCCGAATCACTGGATGGAGGCGATCGCTTCCGCGCCTCGACTGCGATGATCAAATCGATGGAGGACAAGACCTTTGCAGGGGCCGTCATCGCCTCGCCATCGATTCCTTGGGGACTCCACCAGGTGGACTGGAGCCGCAACGGAGACCCGCTCTGGAAAAAGGTGGGCGGCTACCACCTGATCTGGCCGCGCGACCTCTACCAGATGGCGACGACCTGGCTTGCGGTCGGCGACATGGCATCGGCGCGCGCCGCATTTGATCGCCTGAGGACTGCACAGCTCACGGATCGCGACGGATACTGGGAATACGGCTTCCGCCGCATCTCGCGCGACGGGTCGTTCATGCAGAACTTCTGGATCGACGGCTCGGCCTACTGGCAGGGGCTGCAGATGGACGAGACGGCCTTTCCGGTCATCCTGACCTACCGCCTCTGGAAGTCCGGTGAAGTGTCGCTTGCAGACACCTGGGACATGGTCCGTCGCGCTGCCGATTTCATCGCGAACTTCGGCCCCTGGACGGGACAAGAGCGCTGGGAAGAGAATTTCGGCGCCTCGCCCTCCACCATTGCTTCGGAAATTGCAGCACTCTACTGCGCCTCGGAAATCGCCCACGCCCAGGGTGATGATCAGCGTGCGCAGCGTTACCTGCGCACTGCCGATGCATGGAGCTCGAAGCCCGGCGACAACGTCGAGGCCTGGACCTTCACGCACACCGGCGGACTCGGCAATGGCCGGTACTTTACCCGAATCGAGGCCGCACAGCGCTTCGACCAATTCTGGAACCCGAACGACAACGGCCTGATCACGATCGCCAACGGTGGCCCCACCCTTCGTGAAAAGGACGTTCTCGATGGTGGATTCCTGGAGCTCGTGCGCCTGGGGGTTCGCAACGCGCTGGATCCGTTCATCGTCGAGACAATGCCCGAGTATGATGCTCACCTTCGGGTCAACATTCCGGGCAAGGGCCCCAGCTACTACCGGTATACCGCCGACCGCTACAACTATGACGACACCAGCGGACGCCAGACTCATGGCATGCTCTGGCCGCTCCTGACCGGCGAACGCGGGCACTACGAGCTTGCCGTCGCAGCGGCTCGTGGAGCCTCCAAGACCGAGCGCGATCGAGCCATTGTTCCGTACATTGCCGCCATGGAAGCGTTTGCCGGATCGTCGCTGATGATTCCCGAGCAGGTCTGGGACGGTGGACCGGCTGCAGGCCTGTCGACCGGATCGGCCACCCCGCTGGGCTGGAGCCACGCCGAGTACCTGAAGCTGCTCCGCTCGAGGAAGGAAGGACAGGTCTTTGACGTCCTGCCCTCCGTTCAGGAGCGCTCGCAGCAGCTGTCGATTACGCGACGCATCGAGAGCCACGAGAACACAGGACCGATCCGCCACTGAGCTCGACGACGGCCTACTAGGCAAACTCTCTCTGTTGCGCTTGACCGGGCTCGGGGGCCATCCTAAAAGGGTAGCCAAATTCCCTGAATCAAACGGTTTTTCTCATCGCGGGAGATCGCCTTGCTGTCCAACAGCTTCAAGTTCACTTACCTGTCCGCCCAGAACGCCGAGTACATCGAGGAACAGTTCCAGAATTATCTGAGGAGTCCTGAGGCTGCGGAACCCACGTTTCGCGCGCTCTTCGAAGGCATGGAGCTCGGGCATGAGTTCGCCGCGCGTGAATTCGCGGAACACGCTCCTGCACCGGTCGTGGTCGAGGGCGGCGTGTCGCTCGACTGGGAATCCGAACTCAAGGTCGTCCGCCTGATCGACGGCTATCGTTTCTTTGGCCGTGCGCTCGCATCGATCGATCCACTGCATCCGGCTCCAAAATCACATCCTGCTCTCGAACTCTCCGCATTCGGGCTCTCCGCTGCAGATCTCACGCGCGCTTTCCGTGCAGCAGGACTCCTCGGGCTTCCGGCTCCGAGCACGCTCTCTCAGATCATCGACAAGCTGAAGTCGGTCTACTGCTCGACGGTGGCGTTTGAAATCGAGCACATTGCCGATCGGAACGCACGCGAGTGGCTCCGCTCGAAGATCGAGTCCGGCGCTGCCGTGAAGCCATCGCTTTCGCCTGCCGACCACAAGCGCATCTTCCAGCGCCTGCTCGAGAGCGAATCGCTCGAACGCTTCCTGGGTCTCAAGTTCGTGGCTGCCAAGCGCTTCTCGATCGAAGGCGGCGAGGCACTGATTCCGGCGCTCGACGAAACGATTGAAACCGGCGCCGACCACGGCATCCAGGAAATCGTCGTGGGCATGGCCCATCGCGGCCGCCTCAACGTGCTCGTGAATCTTTTCGGCAAGAAGCCCGAGTACCTCTTCACGGAATTCGAAGGCAATTACACGGTCGATCCTTCCGAAGGCGAAGGCGACGTGAAGTACCACAAGGGATACTCGCGCGACTGGACCACGCGCAGCGGTAAGTCCGTCCACCTGTCTCTGGCGAACAACCCGAGCCATCTCGAGTTCGTCGGAGCCGTGGTGACCGGAATGGCACGCGCGAAGCAGGAACTTCGCGGCGACAAGACGCGCGCGCAGGTTCTTCCGATCGTCATCCACGGTGATGCCGCGATGGCAGGACAAGGCGTCGTGTACGAGACGATGAACTTCGTCGGTCTCGAGGGCTATTCGACCGGCGGCACGCTCCACATCACGATCAACAACCAGGTCGGCTTCACCACCGACCCGAAGGACTCGCGCTCGACTCCGTACTGCACGGACATCGGCAAGATGCTCGACGCGCCGATCTTTCATGTGAATGGTGATGATGTTGAAGCGATGATCGCTGTCAGCCGGCTTGCGATCGAGTACCGCCAGAAGTTCCACGCGGACGTGTTCATCGACCTCGTCTGCTACCGCAAGCACGGCCACAACGAAGGCGACGAGCCCCAGTTCACGCAGCCGGTGCTCTACAAGCAGATCAAGGCGCACAGCTCTCCACGCGAAGTCTACGGAAAGAAGCTCGTCGCTTCGGGCAAGCTCTCGGAAGCCGAGCAGTCAACGATTTCCGAAGCTCGCATGGAACAGCTGAATGCCGCTCTCGCCATTGCCAAGAAGGATGCTCCACACCCGCACGCCGACACGCTTCACGGGCGCTGGCAGGGACTGAAGCGCGGCACCGAAGCCGACATCCTGGAATCCAGGCCGAAGACTGCAGTCGATGCAGCGACGCTGATGATGATCGCGGAAAAGACGAACTCCGTTCCGGCGGGATTCAAGCCGCACTCGAAGCTCGTGCGCTTCCTCGAAGAGCGCCTCAAGTCCGTGCAGGACGGCAAGGGCATCGCCTGGAGCACCGGCGAATCCCTCGCATTCGGTTCGCTGCTGCTCGAAGGACATCCGATCCGGCTGTCGGGACAGGATGCCGAGCGCGGCACGTTCACGCATCGCCATGCCGTGCTGAGCGACTTCGAAAGCGGCCAGAAGATCTGCATGCTCAACCAGATGAAGCAGGGCCAGGCCCGCTTGAACGTGCACAACAGCCACCTCTCCGAAACGGGCGTGCTCGGTTTCGAATACGGCTACTCGTCAGTGGATCCGAACACTCTGACGATCTGGGAAGCGCAGTTCGGCGATTTCGCCAACGGCGCGCAGGTCATCATTGACCAGTTCGTCTCGACGGGCGAAACGAAGTGGTCGCGCATGAGCGGCCTTGTCCTGCTCCTGCCCCACGGCTTTGAAGGCCAGGGGCCGGAACATTCGAGCGCCCGACTCGAGCGCTTTCTCCAGCTTTCCGGCCGCGGCAACTGGACGGTCTGCAACTTCACGACTCCGGCGCAGATCTTCCACGCACTTCGTCGCCAGCTGAAGTGGAACTTCCGCAAGCCCCTGGTCATCATGAGCCCGAAGAGCCTGCTTCGCCATCCGATGGCGATCTCGACTCTCGGTGAGTTCACGAACGGTGGCTTCCAGGAAGTGATCAACGATGTTTCAGCGGCTGCAAATCCGAAGGCCGTCGAACGCGTGGTGCTCTGCTCGGGCAAGGTGTTCTACGACCTGCTGACCGAGAAGCAGAACCGCAAGTTCGAGAACGTGGCGCTGCTGCGAGTGGAGCAGCTCTATCCCTGGCCGGAAGCCCGGCTGGCGGAGATCCTGAAGCAGTACCCGAACGCGCGAGAGTTTGTCTGGACCCAGGAAGAGCCCAAGAACATGGGTGCCTTCTGGTACGTCTGCCAGCAGGATACGAAACTCTGGGGCGGAAAAGCCCTGCGCTATGCCGGCCGCGCCTGGGCCGCGTCTCCTGCCGTCGGTTCGCCGAAGGTACATGAGGCCGAACAGAAGGCGCTCATCGAAGAAACTTTTGCGAGGAAATCATGAAACACAATGTCGTTGCTCCGAGCGTCGGAGAGTCCATCACCGAAGTCAGCATCCTGAAGTGGCTCAAGCAGAATGGCCAGCAGGTCAAGAACGGCGAAGTCCTCCTCGAAATCGAATCCGACAAGGCCACTGTCGAAGTGGCGGCCGAAGCCACGGGCGCACTGACCATCCTGATGCAGGCAGGCGAACGAATGAACGTCGGAACCGTCATCGGCATGATCGATGACGCCGTGACTGGCACGGCAGGCGCCGAGCCGGCGAAGGCTGCTGCTTCTGCTCCGAATGCCGCCGCTCCGAGCGCATCAGCACCCGCGCCCGCTCCGATGGCGGCAGCAGCGCCCTCCAACGGCGGTGGCCGTCCAAGCGGTTCTCAGCCTTCCGGCCCTGCCCTGTCGCAAATGGCCGGCGGACCGGGCTCGAGCCCCGTTCGCGGACACGCTGGCGCTGGCGCCACGGCTTCCGGCGCTGGCGCGACAGCTGCCGGAATGGCCACGACCACCACTCAGGTCGCACGCCAGGCTCCGGCTCCGTCGCAGCCCTCAGGCCCGCAGTATGTCGAGCAGCCGGGAGACCGCCGTGTTCCGATGTCGATGCTCCGAAGCCGCATCGCAGAACGACTCAAGTACGCCCAAAATACGGCAGCGATCCTGACCACCTTCAACGAAGTCGACATGACGGCCGTCATGGCGCTCCGAAACAAGTACAAGGACGAGTTCAAGGCGAAGCACGGCGTACCGTTGTCATTCATGTCCTTCTTCACGCGCGCCTCGGTCGAGGCGCTCAAGGTTCTTCCCGACGTCAATGCGTCGATTGACGGCAAAGACGTGATCTTTCACGACTACATCGACATCGGCATTGCCGTGGGCACGGACCGCGGCCTCGTCGTTCCGGTCATTCGTGGCGCCGAGAAGATGGGCTTCCTCGACATCGAGAAGAAGATGGCGGAGCTTGCCCTCAAGGCACGTGACGGCAAGCTTTCGCTCGCCGATCTCGCCGGTGGCACGTTCACGATCTCGAACGGCGGAACCTACGGTTCGCTGCTCTCGACGCCGATCCTGAATCCTCCGCAGAGCGGCATCCTGGGCATGCACAAGATCCAGGAACGTCCGGTCGCGGTGAACGGCAAGGTCGAGATTCGCCCGATGATGTACCTCGCCCTCTCGTACGACCATCGCATCATCGACGGAAAGGGAGCCGTGACGTTCCTTGTCCAGCTCCGCGAATTTCTCGAGAACCCCGAAAAGCTGAACTTCTCGCTCTAAGGTGGAGTGACTGATGGAAACTCAATTTGATCTCGTGGTGATTGGTGGCGGACCTGCCGGATACGTGGCGGCGATTCGCGCGGCCCAGCTCGGCCTCAAGACGGCCTGCGTGGAGATGCGCAAGACGCTCGGCGGCACGTGCCTGAACGTGGGCTGCATTCCCTCGAAGGCGCTCCTCGAGTCGAGCGAGCACTTCTACCAGGCGAAGAACAAGTTCCAGAAGCACGGCATCGTCGTCGGCGAGCTCAAGCTCGATCTCGAGCAGATGATGAAGCGCAAGGACGCGGTCGTTCGCCAGCTCACCACGGGCATCGCAGGACTCTTCAAGAAGAACGGCATCACCTTCATCAACGGCAAGGGCCGCCTCGACGGCGTGGATGGCGCGATGAAGAAGGTCGTCGTGAAGACTGCCGAGGGCGAACAGACTCTCACCGCGAAGAAGGTGCTTCTGGCCACCGGAAGCGAGCCGATTGAACTTCCGTTCCTGAAGTTCGATGGCCAGAGCGTCGTCAGCTCCACCGAAGCCCTCGAGTTCGCCGAAGTGCCGAAGCACCTCGTGGTGGTCGGCGGCGGCGTCATCGGCCTCGAAATGGGCTCAGTCTGGGCTCGCCTGGGTGCCAAGGTCACGGTCGTCGAATTCAATGAGTGGATCGCCGGCGGATCCGATCGGCAGATCTCGAACGAGCTCATGAAGTCGCTGATCAAGCAGGGCATCGAGTTCAAGCTCGGCCACAAGTGCCTCGGCGCCAAGAAGCAGGGCAACTGGATGATGGTCGAAGTCGAAGACCGCAAATCAGGCCAGAAGTTCACTCTCGAAGCCGACAAGGTGCTCGTGTCGACGGGCCGCCGCCCCTACTCCGACGGCCTCGGCCTCGAGACGATGGGCATCGAGCGCGATCCGCAGGGCCGCGTTCCAGTCAGCGAACATTACGAAACCTCCGCTGAAGGAGTCCATGCCGTCGGCGACCTGATCGTGGGTGCCATGCTCGCGCACAAGGCCGAGGAAGAAGGTATTGCTGCCGCGGAATTCATGGCCGGCAAACACGGCCACGTGAATTACCAGGCCATTCCGAATGTCATCTACACTCATCCGGAGCTTGCCTCGGTCGGCTGGACCGAAGAGGAAGTGAAGGAGCGCGGCGTACCGTACAAGGTCGGCACCTTTCCGTACATGGCCAACGGCCGCGCCAAGGCGATGGAAGAGGCCGAAGGCATGGTGAAGATCGTGTCGCATGCCCAGACCGACCGCGTGCTCGGCATCCACATCGTGGGCGCGCGTGCCGGCGACCTGATTGCCGAAGGTGTCGCGATGATGGAATTCGGAGCCACTTCCGAAGACATCGCGCAGAGCTCGCATGCGCATCCGTCGCTGGCGGAGGTCATGAAGGAAGCCGCTCTGGCCGTGAACAAGCGCCAGATCCACCTCTGATTTTCATCCAAATCGGCATTCCGATTTGCGGAATCCGCCGACTCATGCTCCTTTGGGAACATGATTCAGCAAATCGAAAATTGGACTGGTGATTTTGTCGGCCTCGTCTGGGGCATTCCGCTTGTCGTGCTCCTGGTGGGCTCGGGCCTCTTCTTCACCTTCTACTTCGGTTTTCCGCAGCTGAAGTTTTTCAAGCACGCCTGGGATGTGGCTTTCGGCAAATATGACAAGCCTGAGGACAAGGGCGAGATCTCGCACTTTCAGGCGCTGTGTGCCGCCCTGTCGGCGACCGTGGGCCTGGGCAATATCGCCGGGGTCGCAGTGGCGATTTCGCTCGGCGGACCGGGCGCGGTCTTCTGGCTCTGGGTGGCAGGGTTCATCGGCATGTGCACGAAGTTCACCGAAGTCACGCTCGCCCTGAACTACCGCGACATCTCGGATAAGGGAACAGTCCACGGCGGCCCCATGTTCGTGATCAAGAATGCCCTCTCGAAGAACTTCTACCCGGTTGCCTGGTTTTACGCCTTCTTCGTGATCCTGTCGTCTTTCGGCGCGGGTAACATGTTCCAGGCCAACCAGATGGCGGCCGTCATCCAGACCTCCGCCGGAATTCCGGAGTGGGCCTCCGGCCTGGCTTTCTGCTTCGGCGCCTACCTGATCCTGATCGGCGGCATCAAGCGCATTGGCCAGGTCACTGAAAAGA
Source organism: Bacteriovorax stolpii (assembly GCA_945860415.1). Lineage (GTDB taxonomy): Bacteria > Bdellovibrionota > UBA1018 > UBA1018 > UBA1018 > CAIOHW01. The sequence goes on along the minus strand of CAMAQA010000008.1, from coordinate 1,061 downwards.
TGGTTCCGGCCATGGTGGGCCTCTACCTTTTCGGAGCGATCTGGATCCTGGTCGCGCGCTTCACCGAGATTCCAAACATGTTCGTCCAGATCTTCTCGGGCGCCTTCGCCGGAACTGCAGCGGTCGGCGGCTTTGCGGGAGCTGCCTTCAAGGACGTCATCGTCATGGGCATCCGTCGCGCCACGTTTTCGAATGAAGCGGGAATGGGCTCTTCGGCGATGGCCCACTCGGCCGCCAAGTCGACCCCGATACAGGAAGGCATCGTGGCGCTGCTCGAGCCCTTCATTGATACGATCGTGGTCTGCACCATCACGGCGATCGCACTGCTTCTGACCGGGGCGTGGAGCATGGAAGGCGTGCAGGCAGGTTCCGAGATGACGGCATACGCCTTTGAGTCGGTCATGGGGCCTGCCGGACGCTGGATCGTGACGGCAACCGTGACGCTCTTCGCGTTCTCGACGCTCATTTCCTGGAGCTACTACGGCGAGCAGGGCGTGACCTTCATCTTTGGAGAGAAGTGGCTGCCGGTCTATCGCTATGTTTTCGTCGGGTTCATCTTCGTGGGCGCGGTTGCCAAGCTGACGATCGTCCTGAACCTGTCGGATGCGGTCTATGGCCTCCTGGCGCTTCCCAACATCATGGCCTGCTACATCCTGTTGCCGAAGGTGAAACAGCAGCTCGTGGAGTACTCTGAGAAGCTGCGGACCGGGCAGATCCGCCGCACCTCGTAGGGAGCTGGAAAGCACTCATGCCAAGAACCATCGGACTGAATCGAGCCCTCGGAAGCCTGGATGCATCGGCGCTGGTCGTCGGCACGGTAATCGGCACGGGCGTCTTCCTGAAGACGACGCCCATGTCTCAGATCCTTGGGTCGCCCTCCATGGTGCTGCTGGCCTGGGTGGCAGCCGGCCTCCTCTCGCTGATGGGCGCGCTGGTTTACGCAGAACTCGGAGGAATGTTTCCGGAGGCCGGAGGTGAATTCGTTTACCTGAAAAAGGGCTACGGAAACGGCATTGCCTTTCTTTACGGCTGGCAACGTTTCTGGATTGGCGGACCTGGAA
>CAMAQA010000007.1 GCA_945860415.1 Bacteriovorax stolpii | reverse complement strand
GCATCGATATTGCGTCACTTTCGTTTTGTCGGATTGTCTCCAGTAGGAGGCATTGCGGCCTCCCGGTCTTCCACAGCGCGGGCATTTTGGATTCATCCGCTCGGATAAAGCAAACCCAGCGCCGAAACGAAGAGTTAGAGCTTGGGGGTCATAGGCGTGTGGACCAGTTCATTGGTGCCTCGGGAGAGACTCGAACTCTCACACCCTTGCGGATACCGGATTTTGAGTCCGGCGCGTCTACCATTCCACCACCGAGGCACATCCAGGCAGGAGAAACCGAGAGGTAAACCAACCCCCCCTCAAAGTCTAGCCCCTCAGCCACTTCCAATTCACTACGGAAAAACCGCCATCAGGCTCCAGGCGCGCCTGAGCTCCGATCGGAAGCGAGAAGTGCTCCGGTCCGTGCCCCACAGGCAGTCCGTGTGCGACGGGCACGCCCGTCTCCTCGGAAATCGCGCCGAAGATCTCTCGCAGGCCCTGCGCCTGAGTGTACGAACGCCTCAGCGGTGCGAGCCATTTTTTTGGCGGCTGTCGAAGCTGATCGAGGCTCCACTTTTTCGGAACAGAGGCGATGGCGCTGGGAACTGCGTCCTCGCAGCTCAGGAAATTGCCGAGCACGATCGCCGACACGCCTTCGAGTCCGCCGGCATCGACCAGATGCCTTACTGCACGATCGAGCCGAGGCAACGTTTCAGTCACGTCCTCGAGGAACAGGATCTTCCGCCCGCCCTCGTCGAGTTTTGGATGAAGGCGCGATCCGAGCATCGTGTTCCACACGACGAGATTTCCGCCCACGACTTCTCCCGTGATCGCCGCCTTCGGCTTGGCACCGAACCACTTGAGCCGACGCACCCTGCCCCAGGGCTTGGCCGGAGCAGTCCCACGAACCCATGACAGCAGCGCCTGCCGCTCCTGGGCCGAGATCAGCAGAAAATTGCGGAGCCCGGGCATGGGCGAATGCAGCGTCGAAAACCCCCAGCGCGTTCGGGCAAACTCCAGTAGCGAAGTGGCATCTGAAGAGCCCGCCATGAGCTTCGACTTCGATGGCCTGCCGCGACGGCGAGTTTCCTCGTCGAGAAGATGCAACAGGTGATTGCTGCCGTAACCTCCCCGCGCGCACCAGACCACATCAGCGGTATCGGAATAAACTTCGTCCAGCAGCGCCCTCGCGCGCTCCTCATGCGAACCCGCGAAAAAAAGCCACTTCTTGCGGCACTGCGGATGCACGCGCACGTCGAAACCTTCCGAGCGCAGCGAGTCCGCGCCCATCGCCAGCTCGGCCTGGGGAACCACCGACGACGGAGCAACGATCGAAATCACCGGCTTCATGCGCCCTCCTCTCCCGGGCCAAAAGAGCGGATTCGGTTCACGAGCTCGTTCATGCGATCACCCGTGCGTGACGACACCCAGATCGCCTCGGCCGGATCGACTCCCATTTCCTCGAGGATGCTTCCGGCATCGCGCCGGCGCTCGGCTCGTTCCTTCTGGGTCTTGAGTCCATCCGTCTTGTTGAACACGATCTGGACTCCGACTCCGCCCGATTGCAGAAAATCAAAGGCTTCTCGATCCAGCTGGCTCGGGCCATTCCGCGCATCGACCAGCAGGAGCGCAGCCTGGAGATTCTCATCCGCCTTCAGATACGCCTGGATGAGCTGGGCCCACTTGTTTCGGTCCGCCTGTGAAGCGCGCGCGTAGCCGTAGCCCGGAAGGTCGACGATGATCTTCGAGGAGTCCTTCCAGTGGTAAAAATGAATCAACCGGGTCTTTCCCGGTTCGGCGCTGACCTGGGCCAGCCGGGCTCCGAGCATCGAGTTGATCAGCGAGCTCTTGCCCACGTTCGAGCGCCCCACCATCGCCACGCGCGGCTCTCGATGCCCCTTGAGAAACGGGCCGTTGATGATCGTCTTCAATTGGTCGGAGTTCCCGACGGTCGCAATCCATTCGCCTGCCATGAACAGCAGTCTATCGACCGGTACGGGTCTTGCCAATGGCGACGGCGAGGAGACATGCGCATGACTACTGTTTTTCGAAAGCCCCTTGATATCGCGATCCAGGATCCTTCGGGAGAAGTCCGTACCTTCCGACTCGCTCGCGAGACCTGGATCGGGCGCTCGTCCGAGGCCCCCATTCCGCTGCGTGATCCGACCGTTCCCGCCAGGGCGCTGTCTTTGCTCCGCGCCTCTGAGACCGAGGTGTGGATCAGGGCCGAGCCCGAAAGTCCTGCACTGGAACTAGGCAGCCTGAAGCTTCGCGATGCCTGCATTCCGGTGGGCATTGCGCTGCGAGTGGGTGAGAGCGAATTGCGTGTTCTGGATCGCGAGAGTGAATCGATGCCGACTCCCGCTTTTCCTTCGGGGACCAGACCCTGGATCAGCGTCAACCCTGCCGGGCGCGAGCTCCTCTGGAACACTCGTCGTGCGGCCAAGACTCCTCTTTCAGTCTACCTCGCCGGCGAGACCGGCACCGGCAAGGAGGTGCTCGCGCACCTGATCCATGCCTGGAGCGACCGCGCCGCCGGAAATTTCGTCGCCCTGAACTGTGCAGCGCTCTCACTTTCGCTGGTCGAGAGCGAGCTCTTCGGCCACGTGAAGGGCGCCTTTACCGGAGCACATCAGCCCCGACCAGGAGCACTCCTGCAGGCCCATAACGGCACGCTCTTCCTCGATGAAATTGGCGATCTACCTGCCGACATCCAGGTCAAGCTGCTGCGCTTTCTCGAAGACGGTGAGCTCCGCGCGGTGGGTTCCGACCATGTCTCGCACGCCCAGGTGCGCGTGATCTGCGCCACCCACAAGCCGCTGAAAAAGCTCGTGGATGAGGGAAAGTTCCGACGAGACCTGTATTACCGACTCGCGTCAGTCACGCTCGACATTCCCGCGCTCCGGCATCGCCCCGAAGACATCGGGCATCTGGCCACGCTTTTTGCCGCAGAAATGGGAAAGACCCTGTCAAGCCAGGCCCTTCTTCGTCTGCAGGCTTACTCCTGGCCCGGCAACGTCCGCGAACTCCGCCATTCGGTCGAACGCGCGTGCGCCCTTTCGAGCGAATTCACCAGCGTTCTGACCGAGTCCGCCTTCGACTTTCTCCTGACTCTGGATGCGATCGCCACCGATCCTTCCGTCGAGTGGGGAGTTCCGATCCTCAGGCTCGATGAGATGGAGCGACACCTGCTGCTCAAGGCCCTGCGGCTGACGACAGGAAATCGCACCGAAGCAGCGAAGATCCTGGGCGTCGCTCGAAGCACGCTCTTCGAGATGCTCAAGCGCCATCGGATCACTGGACCACGACGGACGCAGCCAGCAGCCTGAGCCCGAAACCCTCAGCGAAGCAGGTATTTATTGAAATAGATGTCCTTGACCTTGCCCGAAGGAAGCGTTGCAGCCACGCGCTCGCGGATGCGATCACGGATGATCGCCTTACCCTCCAAGGTCATCAGGTCGGCCTTGGTCAGGTTGGTGAGCGTCGAGATGGATCCCACCACGAGCCCACGAATGGGCGCCAGATTGGAGGAAACCCAGCGTCCCGTCTCGGCAGAATCAAACTGGACGGAAACATCGACCTCCAGGAGCACTCCGCTCTGACCCCGCTCGCCATTGCCCAGCCCGACCAGTGCCAGCTCGAATTCCCCCAAGTTGACGCTCGAATCACGAATGGCTTCGATGGCTTCCTTTTCCTGAATATGGCGCTCCAGGACCGCCAGAGTACACTTCATTTCCTTGCAGTCTTCGAGCTTCTGCTGCTGCTTCGGACTTTTCGAAGCGACTCGCTTCAAAGCCCAGCCGGTCAGCGCCAGCGATCCGGACAGCAGGATGACCGCGATGACCGCCAGGGCACGGCGGACGCTGAATCCCCCGCCCTTCAGGACCTGGAAAAATTCGCGGAACCCGGCCTTCAGGGTGGCCAGACGGGTGATCTTTTGCGACTCGGCCATGCTTCCTTGAGTGTATCAGGCGCACTCGAAATGTCTAAAAATTGAGCCCTTCCGGGGTACCAGCCGGCGTGTTAGCGTGAGGGCCCCATGGAAGCCTTTTTCGACTTTGAAAAGCCCATCGTCAGCCTCGAAAAGAAGCTGCAGGATCTCCGTGAACTCTCCCGCCAGGAAGGCGTTGATTTCGGACGCGAAATCGACGTCCTGGAGAAGAAGGTCGCACAGCTGATCGACCAAACCTACTCGAAGCTGACTCCCTGGCAGAAGGTCCAGCTCTCACGCCACCCGAATCGCCCCTACACCCGCGACTACGTCGACGCGCTCTTTCCGGATTTCATGGAGCTTCGCGGAGACCGGACCTACGGCGACGACCAGGCGATCCTCGGAGGCATCGGCAGCTGGAAGGGCCAGCCCCTCCTCATTCTCGGTCATCAGAAAGGCCGATCCACCAAACAGAAGATGGAACGCAACTTCGGCATGGCCCGTCCCGAAGGCTATCGCAAGGCCATGCGTCTCATGGAGCTTGCCAACCGCTCCAAGATGCCGATCGTCACCTTCATCGACACGCCCGGAGCCTATCCGGGCCTGGATGCCGAAGAGCGCGGCCAGTCGCAGGCCATCGCCGAAAGCATTCGAATGATGTTCGGGCTTCAGGTTCCGGTCATCGCGATCGTGATCGGAGAGGGCGGCTCCGGCGGGGCGCTTGCCATCGGCGTCGCCAACCGGGTGCTGATGCAGGAATACGGAGTCTATTCCGTCATCTCTCCGGAGAGCTGTGCTTCGATCCTATGGAGCGACTCGAGCCTCGCCGAGCGCGCGGCCGAGCGCCTCAAGATGACGCCTACCGATCTCCTTCGCCTGCAAGTCATTGATGGAGTGATCCCCGAACCGAAGGGAGGCGCCCACCGCGATTGGAAGATGGCGATCGACAATATCGGAAAGGCCCTCGATGAGCACCTGAAGGTGCTCCTCAAGACCTTGTCCAAGAATCCACAAAAGCTCGCTGAAGAGCGCGTCGCCAAGTTCCGCAGGATGGGAGACGTGGGGATGCAGCAGGCGGCCTCCGAAACACAGGGGGCGCGATGACTGCGCCCGTCCGAAGCATGACCGGCTTCGGGACGGCCGAGACCGAGGTGGGAGGCTCGAAATTTCGCATCGAGCTCCGCTCGGTCAACCACCGTTTCCTGGACCTGAAGATCCGGCTGCCGCGTGAGCTCCAGTCGCTCGAATCACAGTGCCGGTCGCTGGTGCAGTCGCGATTCAATCGGGGCGCTCTTGAACTCAAGCTCGAGCGATCGGCAGCCGACTCCGCACCAGAAGCTGAATCGACGCTGGACGTGAACGAGGCGCGCGCCCGCGACGTTCTCCAGGCGTACCAGAAGCTCGCCAGAATCCTCGGATCGACCGAAACACCGACACTCCGGGATCTCGCCCTTTTTCCGGATGTCATTCGCGCCCGGGGTGCCGAGGAATCAGACCTCCAGGCCATCTGGAAGGAATGCATCGAACCCGGCCTCTCGAGAGCGATGACCGCACTGCTCGGAATGCGTGAGACCGAAGGCTCGAACCTCGCGCGCGTCCTCCTCGATGCCGTGCGCGAACTTCGCGCCTCGATCGAAGACGTCAGCCGAAGACGAAAGGCGTCCGAAGCGGAGTTCAAGCGCAGGATCTCCGAACGCGTCTCGCAGGTCTTTGAAGCCCACCCGCTTCCTGCCCTATCGAACGGCGACGCGATGGCCCGCCAGCTGCTGGAATCCCGCATTGCCCAGGAACTCGCGCTGATCATCGACCGCACCGACGTCCAGGAAGAACTGGTTCGTTTTGAAGGACATCTTGCCCATTTCGAGAAGACGCTTGCCGAAGGCGGCGCGGTCGGCCGAAAACTCGAGTTCATCCTTCAGGAGCTCGGCCGCGAGGTGAATACGCTCGGCAACAAGGCCCAGGACCTCGGCATCGGCGAGCAGGTGGTTTCGGTGAAAGTTCGACTGGAACAGCTTCGCGAACAGGTGCTGAATCTGGAATAATGGAATGATGACTGAGACGCCCAAAGCCCGGCCTCCCCTGCTTGTCGTGATCTCCGCCCCATCAGGCGCTGGAAAGACGACGCTTTGCCGCCGGCTGCTCGAGGACTTTCGCGAACTGCGCCTGTCGATTTCGACCACCACCCGCGCCCCGCGCGGACAGGAGCAGCACGGGCGCGAGTATTATTTCACGAAACGCGAGGACTTCGAGGCGCAGATCCAGGCCGGAGAGTTCGCCGAGTGGGCGCTCGTGCATGGCAACTACTACGGAACCTCAAAAAAGGTCGTCGCCGAATCGCTGGCGCGCGGCCAGTCGGTCCTGCTCGACATTGACGTCCAGGGCACGGAGAGCCTGAAGAAGTCCTTCGGAGATCGCTGCGTCACCATCTTCATTGCCCCTCCGAGCATCGAGGAACTGGAGCAGCGCCTGCGTGGTCGCGGCACGGATTCGGAAGAAAGCATCCGGCGCAGGATGGAGAACGCCCGAGGCGAGCTGGCCCAGTCGCACAAGTTCGACCACCAGCTCGTGAATGATGAGTTCGAGCAGACCTACTCGCGGCTGCACGCCATCGTCTCGCGGGCCCTGAGAGGTGACCGCTAATGCCTGCCAAGCACGCCACCGCCACGATCGACACGATCTGCAACACGATCCTCAGCTACTACCCCGAGGCGAAGCTCGACCTGGTCCGAAAGGCGTATGATTTTGCCGACCATGCCCACAAGGGCCAAATGCGCTCGAGCGGTGACCCTTACGTCATCCATCCGATGGACGTGGCGCAGACGCTTGCCGAACTGAGGCTCGATATTCCGAGCGTCGTCACCGGGCTTCTTCACGACACGGTCGAGGATACGCACGCCACGCTGGAAATCGTCGAAAAGGAGTTCGGCAAGGATATCGCCGAACTGGTTGATGGAGTCACCAAGCTCTCGAAGATCACCTTCAAGACCAGCGAAGAAAAGCAGGCCGAGAACTTCCGAAAGATGATCCTCGCCATGTCGAAGGACATCCGGGTCATCCTGGTCAAGCTGGCCGATCGCCTGAACAACATGCGGACTCTGGAGCACCTGGCGCCGCACAAGCAGAAGAACATCGCGCAGGAAACCCTCGACATCTACGCCCCGATCGCCAACCGCCTCGGCATCAGCTGGATGAAGCTCGAACTGGAGGACCTCTGCCTCCGTTACCTGCATCCCGACGCGTACTACAAGCTCGCCCAGCGCGTGACGAAGAAGAAGCGCGAGCGCGACAAGTACACCGAAGAGGTCACCTCGATCCTCGAGGAAAAGCTCAAGGAGTATGACGTCCACGCCTCGGTAGCTGGGCGTGCCAAGCATTTCTATTCGATCTACAAGAAGATGGAGCGTCGAAACGTCGACTTCGACCAGATCCACGACATGATCGCGTTCCGGATCGTGACCGACAACATCACCGAGTGCTACAAGGCCCTGGGAGTCATCCACGCCACCTACAAGCCGGTTCCCGGGCGCTTCAAGGACTACATCGCCATGCCGAAGGCCAACGGCTACCAGTCGCTGCACACGACAGTGATCGGACCGCATGGCGAGCGCGTGGAGATCCAGATCCGGACGCAGGACATGCACCAGGTTGCGGACGCAGGCATCGCGGCGCACTGGAAGTACAAGGAAGGCAAGTTCGACTCGCGGTCACGCGAGAATATCGAGTGGGTGCATCGCCTGCTCGAGTGGAACAAGGATCTCGCCGACCCGAACGAGTTCCTGGAAACGGTCAAGATCGATCTCTTTGCCGAGGATGTCTTCGTCTTTACTCCGACGGGTGAAGTGAAGGAGCTCTCCTACGGAGCCACTCCGCTTGATTTTGCGTACGCCGTCCACACGGACGTCGGCAATCGCTGCGTCGGCGCGAAGGTCAATGGCAAGATCGTTCCGCTCAAGCATCGCTTGAAGTCCGGCGACACCATCGAAGTCATCACCTCGCCCACGCAGACTCCGTCGAAGGACTGGCTCAAGATCGTCAAGAGCTCACGGGCGAAGGCCAAGATCCGCGCCTTCATCAAGACCCAGGAGCGCGAACGCGCCCGTGAACTGGGACGCGACCTGCTCGAGAAGGCCCTGCGTCCGTACAATCGAACCCTGAGCAAGCTCGACCGCTCGGGCGAGCTCGTGAAGGCGGGCCAGCAGCTGCACTGCCGCACTCCGGAGGAACTCTACATTGCGCTCGGGTACGGTCGCAGCCTGCCGGAGCATGTGCTCGAGCACCTGATTCCGAAGGAAGAACGCGAAGCCTTCCAGCGCGAAAAGCCGAAGCCCGAGGAGGAAAGCTTCCTCAAGCGCGTCTTCGCGTCCGCCCGAAAGCGCAGCAACTCCAAGAACGCGATCATCGTCTCGAACCTCGATGAGGTGCTCATCCGATTTGCCCGCTGCTGCAACCCACTGCCAGGCGACAGCATTGTCGGATTCATCACACGCGGCCGTGGAGTGACCGTCCACACCGCCACCTGCACCAAGGGAATCGACTCCGATGCCGAGCGGCGCGTCGAAGTGCGCTGGAACCTGCAGGAAAAGGCAAATATCTCGCGAATCGTTCGAGTGCGCGTCCTGTCCGGAGACGAGCCCGGACTGCTGGCACTGATGTCACAGACCATTTCATCGTGCGGGGTGAACATCGCTTCAGCCAACATCCGCACGACCAAGGACCAGAAGGCCATCGCGATCTTCGAAATCCAGGTAATGGATACGGCGCAGCTCCAGAAGGTGATGAGCGCGCTCGAAGCCAAGAAGGGCGTGATTGCCGTCGAGAGAGTCCGCTCCTGACCCGTCGCTCAGGGTGATGGCGTCGCCGCCGGTGCCGGAAGTGCACTCGGTTGAGCCGTACCGTCGCGGTCGAATTCCGCCAGACGGTGGCGATGGTCCTCGACCGTCTGCTTCCTTCGCTGGCGATGATCCTCGCGCATGCGCCGGGTCTCTTCCTTCAGCTGCTGCACGAGTTCCTTGCGGCGGATCAGAACGACCTGAACGCAGGCTCGCTTCTCGCTTCCGCGCGTCGCCTGCTTGAAGCAGTCGCGCCTCTGGTCGCGCGCCTCTCGCTCGGACTGGTCGCGTCTGGCCTTCTGCGACGCCTTCAGCTCGGCCATTTCCCGCTTGAGGGTGCCGTCGAGCTGTCGCATTTCACCTTGGAGCGTCGCAACGAAATCGCGCCGCTCACGCCAGGACGGAGCTGCATCGGCAGCCGACACCTGCATCACGGCAAGTGCCACGACCACGATCTGCGCGAGCACCTTCCACCTGCGTCCCGACATCCTGAAGTCCACGTTCGCCTCCGGAAATAAAAAAGCCCGGGAAGGCATCGACCTTCCCGGGCCCCATTCTGCCACAACTGCGCTTAGCGAATCACCTGAATCCGCGAAACCTTGAATCCCCAGCCATTCACGGAGTCATCAGCCTTCAGACGGATGACGGCGCGCGAACCCTGGACGGCTTCTGACATGACCCCAGCATGCTTGCCGGAGTAGCTGTCGACCACTTCGCCCAACTCGGTCTCGACCGAGACCACGTCATAACGGGCTTCGGTGTCGATCCGCTCGAAGAAGACGCGGATGAACTTGACGCCTGGCTCTTCGACGACGAGGGCCAGATTGATCTTGTCCGTGTACGGGTGCGGCGACTCGATGTTCACGGCCACATCCTCCCACTGGGTCGGATCCGGCTCGCCGCTTGGAGGCACGATGTTGTTGATTGCGTTGAACGCGCTGACCATGCCCTTCGACACCACCTTGCGCTTGACCGAGGCCAGCGGCTGACTGGTCTTGATCAGGCGATCCTTGAGCTCGGCAAATGACATCCCCGGATTGGCCGAGAGCACGAGTGCCGCGACGCCGGAAACATGCGGGCAGGCCATCGAGGTGCCACTGGCCGCACGGTATCCGCCGCCCGTGTAGCTGCTGAGGACGTTGACGCCCGGAGCAGCGACATGGACCGAGGTCTTGCCGTAGTTCGAGAAGTCGGCAATTCCGCCGACGTTGTTGATCGCACTGACTGCGAGGACGTTATCCACCGGATAGGCTGCCGGATAGGTCGGACGCGTGTCGTTGTCGGAGCCGTCGTTTCCGGCTGCGGCAACGAACAGGATTCCTGCGTCACGGGCCTGCTGGATGGCGTCTTGGAGAGCCTGCGACGCTCCACCACCACCCCAGCTATTGCTCATGATGTCGACCTTCATCATCCGGGCATAGTTCACCGACTCGATGGCGCCCTGCAGGGTGCCTCCGCCGTCGGCTCCCAGGAACTTGACGGGCATGAGAGTGACATTCCAGTTCACTCCGGCAACGCCGATTCCGTTGTTGCCCGATCCGCCGATTGTTCCAGCGCAGTGGGTGCCATGTCCTTGGTCATCGTTTGAAGCGCGCGTCTTGGCGTGGAAGTTCCAGCCATGGACGTCATCGATGAACCCGTTTCCGTCATCATCGACGCCGTTGTTGGCCTTCGAGCCCGACTCGCCGCGGTTGATGAAGAGGTTGTCCTTGAGGTCGACGTGATCCCACTGGATACCAGTGTCAATCACGGCCACCGTGATGTTCTTGCTGCCGGTGATGCCGGTGGCCCAGACCGGAACGACGTTGACGTCGACTCCCGCCCTGCCTGCCGTTCCTTGCGCATCCGCCTGGCCGGCATTCAGGATGCCCCAGAGTTCTCCAAATCGTGCGTCATTCGGAACGCCCGATTCCGTCGCCCGGTAAATGAAGTTCGGCTCGGCATACTCCACCTGCTCCGAGGACTTCAGCTGCTCGATGGCCGAGGCCACCGAGAATCCGGACTTGAGGCGCACCTTCACGAGCTGAGAATCGGTTGCGAACGAGTCGATCGATTCGATCTGGCGAGCGAGCGAGCCAAGAGCCGAACGCAGGCTCTGGGTTCCCATGCCTGCGCGACGCACCTTGACGATCATCTCGCCCGGAACGGACTCGATGGCTGCCGACCGCTTTTTGATGCTGGAATGGCTGATCTCCGCCGATGCGGATCCTGCCACGAAGATCATTGCGGCTGCCACCGCAACGACATTCCCCCACTTGGACTGTCTTCCCCCCCGGGAAGCCGTGCAATAAGTGACTCCTGGAATCATTCGAGCACCCTCCATTGGCGCTGTTTGAATGTTGCTTCTGCAAAACTGCTCTCGCCTCAGTGCGAAAGTTGATTCAGGTTGCCGTAAGCGACAGCTTAATGGCCGTCCGCCGCGCCCGTCAATCTGCGGACGTCACGAATTCGGAAGGTAGGAGTGATTTTTCCACGAAAACGATTCAGCTCAGGAACTCCGGCCCAGACAAAAAGTCCCGATGAGGACTCGTTCCTCTGCTCCAGCCACAAAAGATGCTCCGCGGCATGAAACCAGATGGCCTCGACCGCATCACCGCGTCCCTCGCTTCGCGGCCGAGAGAGACTCATCTTCAGGTGGCGTCCCTTGAGGACGCTCCTGCTCGAGAGTCTCGCTTCGAGTGTAAAGATCGGTTCGGGATTTCCAGGACCGAAGGGTCCGAGGCGCTCGATCTCCTGAAGCGTCTTGACGTCGAGATCCTCGAATCGAAGCTGACCTTCGAGGTGCAGCGGCTTCTGGTCGCCATCTTCGGGCAGCGCCGCGACGGCATCATCGAATGCCTGCTGGAACTCTTCGAAACGCTCGCCCGAAAGCGTGAGTCCGGCAGCATGCCTGTGGCCGCCAAATCCGAGCAGTAGAGAGGAACAGTCGCGAAGGGCCTGGAGCACATCCCTGCCTGCGAAGGTCCGGGCGCTTCCCTTGATGTCATTTTCACGCACGGCCATGACAATGGCAGGCTTGCGGTAGGTCTCGACCACTCGCGAGGCCACGATCCCCACGACGCCCTCGTGCCAGTCCGGATCCGCCACCACGATGCCGTGCTGGAACTTTCCTTCCGCCATGCCCTCGTCCACCATCATCCGGACTTCGTCCCAGATCTGGTCCTGGACCTCGGCACGTTCGCGGTTGATCTTCTCGAGCTGCTGCGCCAGCTCCATCGCTCGACTGGAGTCTTCGGTTGTCAGGAGTTCCAAGGCAAGGCTGGCCGAGCCCATTCTTCCTGAAGCATTGATGCGGGGGCCCAGCACGAAGCCTAGGTGGCCGGGGCTCAGCTCGCGGTCCGCCACTCCGGCTGCCGCCAGGAGAGCCCTCACACCGGGCTTGCGCGATTGACGGAGCACTTCCATGCCGTGACGGACAAGGATGTGATTATCGCCGGTCAGCGGCACGATGTCGGCTGCCGTGGCCATGACCACGAGATCGAGATGCTGCTTGAGATTCGGCTCCTGCCCCGGCGCAAACCAGCCCTTCTCGCGACCATGCGAGCGAAGCGCCATGCAGAAATAGAACGCCACGCCACAGCCGCAGACCTGCCGGAGCCCGCTCTTACAATCCGTGCGTTGCGGGTTCACCACCGCAAGCGCTGGAGGAATTCCCTGGATGGGATCGAGCTGGTGATGATCCAGGACGATCAGATCCACGCCCAGTTCCTGCGCCCGAGTTGCAGCAGCAAACGAAGTGATGCCGCAATCGACGGTGATCATCAGTCGGGCACCGGAGGCATGGGCCTCTTCCACTGCCCCGACGTTCAGGCCGTAGCCATCCTTGAAGCGATCCGGCTGTCGAAGCTGTACTGGAATCCTGAGCTCGCGAAAAAACCACGCCAGCAGGGCCGTGCCGGTCGTTCCATCGACGTCGTAGTCTCCGAAAATCCAGACGATCTCTCCGGATTCGCGAGCGACCGAGACGCGATCCACCGCCTCGCGCATGCCCGCGAGCTTCCACGGCGACGTCAGGCGATCGAGCTTCGGCGATAGGTAGTCGGCAATCTGCTCGGCAGTCGTCAAGCCCCGGCGCAGGCAAAGATCCACCGTCACCGGAGAGAGTCCAGTCGCAAGAATCAGGGCTTCGGTAGAAGACTCCTCGCTGCTCCGAAACCGCCACTCTCGAGAGACGTAGTCTCCCGAGCCTGCACCTGCGGACTGTTCCGAGCTCACGCCGTGAACTTGGGCTCAGGACGGATCGTGATCTGCCTCTTGCGCGGTCCGGCAGGGTTCTTTCCGGCACGCTTCTGCTGGTAGTGCGTGAAGTAGATCACGAACGCGCTCGCGACGAAGATCGAGCTGTAGGACCCGACGATGATGCCCACCATGAAGGTGAACGCAAAGTCATGGATCACCGGTCCGCCGAAAACCCAGAGTGCGGCGGCCGAAAAGAACGTCGTGACCGAGGTCAGGATCGTCCGGCCGAGGGTTTCGTTCGTTGCCTGGTTCACGGCCTTTTCAATCGTGAGCTTTGGATTGGCTTGGAGAGTTTCGCGAACGCGGTCAAACACGATGATAGTATCGTTGTTCGAGTAACCAATGAGCGCGAGAAGCGCTGCGAGCGTCAGCAGGTCGAATTGCTTCTGGGTGACGACAAAGATGCCAATCGTGATCAGCGTGTCATGCGCCAGGGCGAGTACGGCTCCCGGAGCGTATCGGATGTCGAAGCGCAGGGCCACGTAGACCAGGATTCCGATCAGCGCATAGAACATGGACAGGAATCCGCTCTTTCGGAGCGTGCTGCCTGCCGCCGGACCAACCACGTCCACTCGCATGATCTCGTACTGTCCAGGTGCCGAGGCGGCCTCGAGTGCCTGACCAACCTTCTGTGAGACGAGATTCAATTCGTTTTCGCTTCCCTGGGACTTGACCAGGAACTCAGAGCTTCCCGCCTCGCCCAGCTGAACAACCTTGAGGCCCTTGAGGTCCTGCTTGCCGACCTCATCGCGGACCTTGCCGATGTCCCAGCCTTGCGGTGCGCGGACCTGGACTTCAGCTCCGCCGGTGAAGTCGATGCCGTAGTTCAGCCCCTTCGTGAAAAAGAGGACGATCGCTGCGAGGAGGAAAAAAACCGACAGCCCCACGAAGATGTGGCGCTTGCCGGCGAAGTCAATCTGGGTTCCTGGACGAATCAATTCGAACATGGCTTTCACCTCAGAAAATAAAATCAGATGCTGATGGTCGTTTGATTATGGTCTTCTAGGCGCTTGAGGTACGCATCGAAGAACAGCCGGCAGACAAAAACCGCGGTAAACAGCGTGGTCACGATGCCGATCAGCAGCGAGACGGCAAAACCCTTGATCGGGCCCGTGCCGTACATCATCAGGATGATGGCTGCTCCTGCGTTCGTGACGTTCGCATCCAGGATCGTCCGAAGAGCCTTGGCAAACCCCTGTTCCACGGCACCAAAGATGTTCTTTCCGTGACGAAGCTCCTCACGAATGCGCTCATAGATGACGACGTTGGAATCGACCGCAATGCCCACCGTCAGCGCGATACCCGCGATGCCCGGCAGGGTCAGCGTGGCATCGAGCCCGACGAGAATGGCCATCACGAAAAGCACGTTGAGAGCCAGCGAGACCACGGCAATGACCCCGCTGAACCGGTAGTAGAACACGATGAAGAGAAAGACCGCGAGCGAACCGAAGATCGCCGCCATGGCTCCCGACTTGATCGAGTCCTGACCCAGCGACGGACCGATGATGCGCTGTTCGAGGAAGTTCAGCTGAGCCGGAAGCGCGCCCGCACGGAGCACGATCGCCAGGTCCTTGGCTTCCTTGAGCACTTCGTCGCCACCGCCCGCACCCAGCGTGATCTGGCCGCGACCCCCGCCGATCTTGGTCTGGATGACCGGGGCGGAGTGGACGATATTGTCGAGCACGATGGCCAGACGCTCTCCGACATGCTCGCCGGTAAGCTTCTCGAAAGTGGCCGCTCCGCGCGGATTCAGCGAGAATCCGACGTTCGGGCGCTGATCTTCCGGATTGATCTGAACCTGGGCATCCTGAAGATCGTCGCCGGTGACGTCGACCTTGGAAAAGAGCAGGTATGGCACATTGCCTTCCGGCAGGAACTCACCATTGATCGCCTTGGTGCGCTCGAACGCGATTTCCGAACCTTCCGGAAGCTTACCTTTCACCGCCTCGTTGATCTGGCGGACGTAGTCCGAAAATTTCTGGTCAGCCCCTCCCTTGAAGGAGATGCCTTTTTCCTTGGAGATATCCTGCACGAGCGACGCAACCTGCGCCGGAGACATCGCCTTGTCATTGACAATGCGGAACTCGAGCCTTGCCGTGCGCCCGATCAGCTCCTTGGCGCGCTCGACTTCCTTCACACCCGGAAGCTCGACCACGATGCGATCCGCGCCCTGGCTGGCGATCGACGGTTCGGCCACGCCGAATTCGTCGATTCGATTCCGGATGACCTCGATGCTCTGGCCGAGGGTCTTCTCGCGAATTTCCTGCCTGTACTCGCGCGAAAGTCCGAATTCGAGCTTACCACCTGCGTCTCCCACGAGACGCAGCGACCAGAATTCCTTCTTGGCGAGGTCCAGCAGCGCATCATGCTTGTCGGCAGAGGCGTCGACCACCACGTGCGGATCGTCCGTCGGAAGCCCTTCACGAACCGTCTTGATCGAGACGATCGGAATCTCCTTCTCGCGAAGGCGCTCCTGGAGCGACGTCGCCTGGCGATCGATCACGTCACGGTAGACCTTGTCGAAATCCACCCCGAGGACCATGTAGAGTCCTCCCTGGAGATCGAGCCCCAGGTTCATCTTCTGCTTTACCGGAAACTTCGATTTTTCCGGATCGAGCTGCGACACCGTCGGATAGACGTAGGCCGCAGCAAGCACGGTCATGAACACCAGAATCCACAGCTTACCCCACCAACTGCGACTCATCGGACTCTCTCCTTGTTTGAAAAGGATCAGGACTTCAGTTCAGAAGTCAGTTTCTGCGCAACCTGGCTGCGCAGGAATTTCATGTGAACATTGCTGGCCACTTCGAGGGTGATCACCTTTTCGGAGACTTCCTTCACGCGGCCGAGGATGCCCGAAGTGGTGACCACTTCGTCACCGCTCGCGAGCTTGGAAAGCATTTCCTGCTGCTCCTTCATCTTCTTCTGCTGAGGGCGCAGGATGAGCAGGTACATCACGCCGAACATCAAGATGAACGGCATCAGCGTCTCGAACATCGACGGACGAGTCGGTGCCGCCGTGGTCTGGGCGACTGCTCCCGTGGCCGGAACGGCAGGTGCCGCATCCTCCGCCAGCGAGGCAGTGGCGATCATCAGCTGAGAAGCCATAAGTGAAACCGAGAAGAGCCGACCCAACTTATTGATACCGTTGTGCATTTGATTGGGTATAGAAAGATTCCACCCAATCGTCAAACCGATTCTCCCGAATCGCTGCCTTCATCTGCTCCATCAGTCGCAAATAATAGGTCAGATTGTGCACAGTGTTGAGGCGCGCCGACAGCGCTTCTCCCGCAACATAGAGGTGGCGAAGGTACGCGCGCGAGTAGTTCGTGCAGGTCTCGCACGGACAGTTTGGATCCAGGGGTGCAGGATCATCGGCATATCGTGCGTTCTTGATATTGACCTTGCCGAGACTGGTAAACAGCGTGCCGTTCCGGGCGTTTCGAGTGGGCATCACGCAGTCGAACATGTCGATTCCGGCGCGAACACCCTCAACCAGGTCTTCGGGTCGGCCCACCCCCATCAGGTACCGAGGACGATCCACCGGAAGAAGCGGAGCGGTGAAACGCGCCATCTTCTGCATCAGGTCGGGACTTTCACCGATGGAAAGACCTCCGATGGCGAAACCATCAAAAGGCATTGACGTGATGTCGCGCGCGGACACGACTCGCAGCTCTTCATAAAGTCCGCCTTGGACGATCCCAAAGCGCATCTGGTGCTCCTTGAGTGGAACGGCGAGACCGCGCTTCGCCCACGCCACCGTTCGAGCCATGGCGGCGCGGACCTGATCCGGGGTTGCCGGATACGGCGGGCACTGATCGAAGGCCATGACGATGTCGCTACCGAGCGCACGTTGGATCTCCATGGACAGCTCCGGCGTGAACCGGTGCGAGCTGCCGTCGATGTGCGACTGGAAGGTCACGCCCTCGTCATCGATCTTGTTCAGGTCCGCGAGCGAGAACACCTGGAAGCCGCCGCTGTCGGTGAGGATCGGCCCCTTCCAGTTCATGAAACGATGGAGCTCGCCCAGCCTCTCCACTCGCTGGTGCCCGGGACGGAGATACAGATGATAGGTGTTTCCGAGGATGATCTGGGCGTTCATCCTCACGAGGTCTTCCGGACTCATCGCCTTGACGGTGCCCTGCGTGCCTACGGGCATGAAGATCGGTGTCTCGATCACGTGCTTGCCGCCCATGGATCCCGGAAGCGTGACTCGCCCGACACGGGCGCGAGGAATGCCGGCAGCGTCGTGGGTCTGCATTTCGATTTCAAAACGAAGCTTCGATGTCATGGGATTCTCGCTCAGGACAGAAATGGATTTTGCCGTTTTTCGATTCCGACCGACGTCTCGGGTCCATGCCCCGGACAGACCCGTGTATCGCCATCCAGAGTCAGGATTCGGTTGCGGATGCTCCGGAACATCTGATCCTGGTCAGCGCCCCAGAGGTCGGTCCTGCCAACGCTTCCCTGGAAAAGGGTGTCTCCCGAAAAGAGCGACTCGCGCGTGCCGGAGTCGGAATCCTCATGCATCCGCAGGCAGACACTCCCCGGACTGTGGCCTGGAGTGTGGAGCACTGAAAGACGAATGCCGCCGATGTGGAGCACTTGCTCGTCCTCGAAGTACGAATCGACCGCAAGCGGCTGCTGATAGCTCAGCCCGAAGAGCCTGCCCTGCTCGATCAGATTGAGGTAAAGTGGCTCGTCTCCACGGTGCAACAGGATCGAGGGATTTTCTGGGCGCGCTTCGCGCACCGAGCGGGTTGCACCGACATGGTCGAGATGACCGTGAGTGTGCAGCAGGTATTTCACTCGTAGCGGTGCTCCGGAGGAGGTCTTCACGCCTTCGAGCTTCGAGAGGATCTTTGCGGCATCGTCACCCGGATCCACGAGCGCGGCCTCGCCCGTGCGATCACAGGCGATCAGGCGACAGTTGCACTGGAAGGGGCCGACGACCCAGGTTCTTTCGATCATGGTGCCAGACATATCAGGCAAGTCGGCACTATGCGAGGCTCACTGCCAGGCGCGCATCAGGCGGGCAGACGGATAATAACGCGACAGGATCTCATGCACTTGAAAGCCGGCCGAACCCATTTCCTTCGCACCCCACTGGCACATCCCGACGCCGTGTCCGTAACCCCGGCCTTCGAAAATCCAGCTGTCGCCCTCGCCGCGCAGGATCCTGAAGGCAGTGCTCCGGAATTTCTCCGAGCCGACAAGCATCCGAAGCTGCGATCCTGGAACAATGCGGGTCGAGATGACTCCGCCTTTTCCAAGGAAGGCCACTTTCAGCTTGTTCACCCGCCCGGATGAAAAGCGCGAAAGCACCTCCAGGCCGATCACGCTCCCGTTTTTGTACGAAGCCAGCGCCTCATCAAGCTGCCTCGGAGTGAGCCGAAGCTGCCAGTTAAAGCGCGGAGACGAGCCGCAATGTTCGCAAACGACTCCACCGCGCACTCCAGTCTGCGACTTTCCCCAGACATCTTCGGGCGCATCGGTATGCCCGCCGCAGGTCGAATGATAGAACGCCTTGATCGGCTCGCCCGCCCTTGCGGGTCCTGCAACGAGAACCATGCCCCGCGTGCGTGCAACGAGCTGGCTCGCCCGGGCCTCCTCGCCTTGAGTTCCGAGGTACACCTGGTCTCGAATGCTCGACTCCACGTCAAAGATCGCCCGACGCCTTCGCGCCTCACGCATCTGGTAAAGCGCATAGGATCGCGCTGCAATCACCTGCGCCGACACGGCCTCCGGACTCCACTTTGACGAAAACTCTCCATTGAGCACTCCATCGAGATACCTCTCAATATCGAGGCGGTTGACGATGGAGCATCCAGCCTTCGAAGGGTGAAGGATGATGGATTCACGAACGAGGATGGACCCCAGGAAAAGGGTGCCAGCGGGACTCTGAATCTCGACGGGTCCGCGCGACTGCGCGCCGGGCATTCCATCGAGCTCCACGCGATCAGCGAGGCACTTCCACTTCCACGCCTGCCGCCCCACTCGCCTCACCCGCTGAATGGCGGACCGGGGCATGAGCGCTTCGACATCCCAGCCTGAGATCTCGAGAGAACCGACCTTCTCCTTCAGAAGAACGCGAATTTTTGGTGCTTCATCGGAACTCTTCGCCGGGTCGACCGCAGCGTGCGCGGCTCCGACGAGATGCGGGAGGAGCAGGAGTGTTCCAAAAGAAACGGGGAGAATCCTTCTCCCCTTCGAGTACGGCATCATGCCTGAGAACAGTGTGAGGGCGGCCGTGGATCAACGCCAGCTCTTTTCGCCGGCCGTCATTCACGGTCCGCCCCGACTGTTTCAGGCTTTTCCGGAACCGCCAGTGAACTGACGCAGGACGTCGATTGGCAGCGGAATAACCGTCGCCTTTCCATTGTTCGAAATCTCCACGAGCGTCTGGAGATAACGCAGCTGCAGCGTGTTCGGGCTCGAGGCCATGACGGTGGCCGCTTCAGAAAGCTTCTGCGAGGCCTGGAGCTCGCCTTCAGCCGCAATGACCTTGGCGCGGCGCTCTCGCTCGGCTTCCGCCTGACGTGCCATGGCTCGCTGCATTTCGACCGGCAGATCGATCTGCTTCACCTCGACGTTCGAAACCTTCACTCCCCACGGCTCGGTCTGCTGATCGAGGATGGTCTGCAGGCGGTGGTTGATCGCATCGCGAGAAGCAAGCAGCTCGTCGAGCTCCACCTGCCCCAAGACTGAGCGAAGCGTCGTCTGCGCGAGCTTCGACGTCGCCAGAAGATAATTCTCCACCTCCACTACGGCGCGATTCGGATCGACCACGCGGAAGTACACCACCGCATTGACCTTGATCGTGACGTTGTCGCGGCTGATCGCGTCCTGCGGCGGAACATCGAGGGTCACCACGCGCGTGTCGACGCGAAACATCTTGTCCATGAACGGCACCAGCAGGATCAGTCCGGGCCCCTTGGCACCAATGATCCTTCCGAGGCGGAAAACCACTCCCCGCTCGTACTCGTTCAGCACTTTCACGCTCATCGACAGGATGGTTCCTGCGACAATGAGAATGAAGAGAAAACCACCAGAAAGCAGCTCCATCACTTCTCTCCTTTTTTCTGCTGACGCTCAGGAACAACCCGGGCCATCAGTCCTTCCACTTCAACCACCTTCACCACTTCACCCAGCTCAAGCTCACCCGAGGTCGCGCGAATACTCCAGATCTCGCCACGAAACACAGCCGTTCCGGCCTGTCGATCCTGCGGATTCACCGAATCGACGGTTCCCGAGTAGCCCTCGAGCCCGCCATGACGTGAACCCTTCATCTGCCGCAGCGCACGCTCGACAAGCCGACGCGAGCGCGCTGCAGCCCAGCCCAGAAACACGACCACTCCTGCAAAGACGATCACCATCGGAATCCAGACCGACGGGCTGATCTGGAGCGCTCCTCCCGAAGGATCCATGACCCAAAGGATGCCGAGCACGAGCGAGATCAACCCGCCCAGCGCCAGCGCTCCGTGCGCGGGAGTGAAGGCTTCAACGACGAGCATGATGAGCCCGAGCACGAGCAGGAGCAATCCTCCGGTGCGAATCGGCAGGAGCTGGAAAGACATGAATCCGGCGATCAGGCACACTCCCCCGAGCACGCCAGCGATCGTGATTCCCGGATTCATCACCTCGACATAGATCAGCAGCGTGCCGAGCGACATCAGCACGGCGGCGATGTTCGGATCTGCCAGGAAATGGAGAAGCTTCTGCCCCCAGCTCATCTCCACGGAAACGAGGACCGGCGACTGGAGCCGCAGCGTCACCTCGCGTCCGGCGCCTTCGACACGGACCTTCCTTCCATCGAGTGCGCGAAGGAAAGTAGTCGCGTCTTCGGTCATGGCATCGATCAGGTGCTTCTCGAGCGCCTCGCGCGCCGTGTAGCTCGAGCTCGAACGCACCATCTTCTCGGCCAGATCGACGGGCCTTCTCCGCTCCTCGGCCATGCTCTTCATCATGGCCACGGTATCGTTGACCGCCTTCTCTCGCATGTCCTTGCCGATATCCTCGCCCTGCGAACCGACCGGATGCGCGGCGCCGACGTTCGTGCCGGGCGCCATGCCTGCACCGTGCGAACTCACGAGAAGAATCGCCCCTGCTGAAGTGGCCGACGCCCCCGAGGGCCCGACGTACACGAGCACGGGCACCCTCGACTTCGAGATCGACTGGATCATCTGTCGAGTGCTGGAAAGAAGTCCGCCCGGAGTATCAAGTCGGATCAGCACCGCTTCTGCCGCGTCATCCCGGCGTGCGAGTTCCAGAACTCTCTCGAGGTAGGCCGCGCCCCCCGGATTGATCGACCCGTGCAGGTCGGCCACATACACCCTTCGCTCGCGAACCGACTCTTCGATGGGCGCCGCAGGAGTTTCAGCAAAACCGACCCTTGCG
The DNA here is from genome assembly GCA_945860415.1 of Bacteriovorax stolpii. GTDB lineage: Bacteria > Bdellovibrionota > UBA1018 > UBA1018 > UBA1018 > CAIOHW01. The sequence goes on along the minus strand of CAMAQA010000007.1, from coordinate 36,233 downwards.
AACGACAGGGCAAAACCGAGAAGCACGAGCATTCGCTGGCAACTCCGCATCGCGTTCATCCCAGTTCCTTCAATCGTGCCGCGAGTTGCTTGAGCTTCTCCCAGGATTCGCGCTTCAGCGCCGGGTCCTGCTGGATGGCAGCGAGCGCAGGAAGTTCGAACCGATCCGGACGCAGAGAGAAAAGCCGTGCGGATTTTTTCTTCGACAGGCCGATGCCAATGGCAACCCTGGTCGCTCGCGCTTCCGGAAAATCACCGAACTCCAGAACCAGGTCTTCTTGGCCGAGCTGGATTGCCGACATCATCTTGAGCAGGAACTCGTGCTCCGGGGTCGACGGTTCCGCTTCCAGAAACACGAGCACACGGGCATTTCCGAGCGGCGCAGAAATCGAAGACGATTGCGATCGAGTGGCTGCAGGCATCACGTTTTCTGCGCGGCCACCCTGCAGAAGGTTCTGCTTCAGCGACGCCGTGATGGAGGAGACCTGCGCCATCGACTCGGCAGGATCTGCCGAGCTCTCTACAGGAATGGAAGCGCCACCGGATTTCCGGCGGACCATGATGACCGTTTTTTCAGGAAGGAATCCCGCCCAAGACCGAAGCGACATGCCCCCGGTTCTGGCACAGGAGGAAGGAAGACTGCAAGACTACTGCAGACGGTGCATGACGCGATGAGCCTGATGGTGGCACTCGGGGCAGCGCGCCGTTTCCTGGGTCAGGTTGCGGCTGAAATCCGTCAGGTAGCTGAAGTGGAGCCGAGCCTGGCACTGATTGCAGCGCGTGTACTTCAAGAGCACCTCTTCGGCCGAGGCCTGAACGAGTCCCGTCGAGATCGGTGCCGCTTTGCGGCCCTCGCTCGGGGTGCCCTCAGCGGGGGCGATTGCCTGAACTTCGACCTTGGGTTCCGACTTGGTGTTCGACATGGACTCAGCTCCTCCGGCGTTGCTGCCGCCGACACTCACTTATTCGGTGCGACCACTCCCCCGCTGAACGGGAAAGATTTGCCCGTGCAACTCGCGGCCCATGCCGCGGTTCATGAGAGCGGCCCATGCCGCGGGAGGAAAGCGCGGCCCATGCCGCGGTTCATGAGAGCGGCCCATGCCGCGGCTAGGAGGAAGCTGCGGATTTTGCCGCGTGCGCTGTGGAACTCCGACGATCGTCCACGACCACCGAGACGACCATGTCGCTCAGCACGTTCGTCGCGGATCGAGCGCGCCCCAGAATCCAGTCGACCGAGAGCAGGAGCGCCAGGTTCTCCGTTGGAATTCCGATCGTCGTCAGCACGAGTGCCAGCGAGATGAATCCCGCTTCCGGAACTCCGGCGATTCCCATCGCGGTCAGCATGCACAGGGCTGCCCCTGCCACCTGCTGCATCAGCGACAGATCCATTCCGAGAGCCTGGGCCACGAAGAGAAAGGCCATTCCTTCGTACAGCACGATGCCGTCATTGTTGAGGTTCGTTCCGACGCAGGCTCCGAGAGCAGACGCCTGCCGCGACACTCCGAGGCGATCCAGCGCGCGAAGCGTGAATGGCAGGGTGGCCAGGCTGCTGTTCGTGCCAATCGATTGGAGAACCGGCTGGCGAGCCTCGGCCCAGAACTTCCGGAGGGGAATCCGTGCGAAAAACCGGATCCACGACTGATAGGTGATGGCAATGTGGAGCGACAATCCGAGGAGCGCCACCCCCAGATACGGAAAGAGCGCCAGGAGCGGCTGGTAGCCGTACTTCGCCACAGACGAGGCCACTGCCGCGAAAACTGCGAGCGGAATCAGGCGCGTCACCCAGAAGAGCACGCGCTCGGTCATGCGCTGCAGGGCCTCGAGCGCCCCGCGGATGGATGCTCCCGCCTCGCCTTCTCTGCGAAGAGCCACCCCAAAAAGAAGCGCCAGCACGACTGCCGGAATGACGGCATTCTCGGCAAAAGGCTGGGCAATGCTCTGCGGAAGCCAGGAAGTGATCGTCTTGAGAAAATCGAGCTTCGGAATCGCCGGAATCGTGTCAGCGGAAGCTGCACCGGTACTCCAGGCCTGCTGCAGAGAGCGTCCGGGCTGGAAAAAATGCGAGAGCCCGAGACCGATCGCAAGCGCGATCGATGCATTGGTGATTGCCACGCCGATCATTCGGGTACCGTGCTTCAGCGTCACCTGCGCATGAGTGACTGAGTTCACGATCGCCAGGAACAGAAGAGGAACGGCCACGGCCTTGATCAGCTGGATGACCGCCCTTGAAATTTCGGAGAGCTGAGCGCCCCACCCTTCGGGCCCGCCCATGAACGGACCGAGGGCCATGCCAGCAGCGAGGGCGATGAGAATGCGGATCATGGTGCTATCCTTTTCAATAATGTTTCATTTCTATTGCACCACCATCTTACTGACGCTGATCAGGACTCTCGAGTAATGATGTCCCGTAAATTGATGAAAGAGAGTGCCTTCGACTTTCACTCGCTGCCCTGGGCCCGCTTTTCGGAAACGACTCCAAAGTCGGTCATCCTCCGAATCGATTGCGAGCTGAACAACCCTCACGTTCCGCTCCGTCTGGACGTTCTCGATGCCAGGATGCGCCCCTTTGGCCTGGACCTCCACCGGAGCATCCAATCTGAGGTAGAAAGATCGTTCCCTCTCGTCGCCATCGCGGATGCTTTCATAATTCGGAGGGCCCGGGAACGTTTGCAATTCTAATGTTCCGCTCAGCTCAACTGTTGGACCATAGGTGAGTACCTGACCATGAGCCAGAACAGAGAATAACACTGCCCCCACCATGAAAGCGCGAAGCGACTTCACCCTTTGATCTCCAGATTGTCGGACACATCCGAGTTCGGCCGGGAGCGAAGAAACAAGTTTCCCCTTGTCGAAGTCGCGACCACCGCATCGACCTCCCCCGGTGAGGCTAACCGGATTCCTTCAGCTTTAGAGACCCATCCGTATTCCTCGATTCGGTAGGACTGGATCGTCCCCTTCTTATCCTTTCTGACGCCTGTGATTTGCTTCTTCGGCGTGCATTCGATGATACGACCTTCCTTGCCCCACCCTTCCATTTGCTCGATCGCCCGCCAGAGCTTCTCAAATTCGGAAGCCGAAAAATCTCTAATTTTCGTACTCCCTTTGATACCGGTCTTCTTCCGGATAAAGGTGATGTATTTCTCCGTCTCATTTTCATTCGGTGGAGCATAGACTTTCATGAGACCCGGAATGTCCTTACCACCGTGCATGTTGATCAGAGAATCAAGCAAAGCTTCATGACCTTTTTTGTAATCCGGAAAAACGGCAAAACGATCCGCTTTGCCGATCGCTCCGTTCCTCTTGCTCACTGAACCGGGCACCAGGTTTCCCGGGTTTTGATTTCGCCAAGGCCGGCTCCCTCCCTCGAAGCGCCACTGTCTTCCGTCTGAGTCCGTGTAGATCACAGACCTTTTCGGGCCATCTTTTGCCGAAACATATTTGGGCATCCTCTGCCTCCCTGGGTTCGTCGGAACCGATCTTCTCGTCGATGCCTGAGTACGATTTTCTTATCGAGAGATCTCGACCGGGCTCACTCAGTGTGTTTTTTTACCACGCAAATGTGCACGAGTACATGGACGCAACTTCCACATCTTCTCTACCGAGGCTCTGCCCGGCTTGATCCGTCCTCCGAAATAGGCGTTATGTGCTCGGCAGAGGAGACGGAGATTATCGGTCGTTGTCTTCCCACCTTTTGAAAACGGCACGTGATGATCCAGCTCGAGTTTGAATCGACTGTTGCAGTGCCTGCCCGTGATCGGATCGACGTACTGACAAGCGCGGTCGCGCCTCCAGACGGATCTTCGGAGTGGACGTGAGGGATTTCTCGATGAGTGCGGTCTGCAGTCCCGATGACCCGCTGCAGCTTTCGGCGTTGGAACCGACTGAGATGCTCCGGTATCGGATTCGGACTTCGCACTCCCCTTCCCCCTCACCTCCCGCTCCGGATTCACCCGCTCGACGGCAATCTGCAGCGCCAGACGAATCGCTCCGGCGTTGGTCGCCAGGGGGTTGCGATGCGCGGTCAGCCCCTTGAATCGCTCCAGAAGCTGAAGCGTTTCTTCATCCAGAACCAACGTCACCTGACTGAGAGTCGCAGAGACCGGGCGGATCGTCTCGCGCGGCAGCGCGGGCGAGGTCATCTGCGAGGCGAGGATCTTCTCGCACTGGCGAACAGATTTTCCTTCCACGCTCTGAAGCATCTCGCGCTTGGTCTCGAGACCCCACTGTTCCGAGCGTGCCACGCTTTGCACCTGCGCCAGATGGTTCAAGGTCAGCGTGCCGGTCTCGATCTTGGTCTGGACCCTCTCACGCTCGGGCGGCGACATCTCTTTGAGCAGCCGCATGCTCGCGATTCTTCGTTGCGCCGAAGCGGGAGAGTAGCCCAGCTCATCGGTGCAGAACACAAACAGACTCGAAAATCCACGCGCTAGATGCAGCTGCCGCCGATCAACCTCGAGCAGTGTCTCGAGAACCTCTCGATGGATACGGCGCTCCTCTCCGGCCAGGGCTTTGACTTGCGACAACAGGAGTTCGTCAGAAAGACTATGAAGCATGCCTCTCCATAACCCATGATTTTCGAGGCATCTGGCAGGCTGGCCACGGAACTCGAACGGGGTCGAATGAAGAAAATCTCTCGCCTCGCGAAACTACGCGCCCTTGGGTAGCTGAGAGAGTTTTAGAGACAATTCGCGGCGCGGCGTTCGGCTCGGGCATGGCATTGCAGCAAAAAACGTCAATAGAAAATCGTGATCTTGTCCAAGAATCTGAGTGCAATGTTCTCTCGGCAGGGAAAGCGGAGGCTGAGAATTCGCGGTCAAGAGGTGGCTCAAAATCATTTGAAATGATGGACACTTGGTTCGATGTGAGTCACTTTCGAACCATGAATTGGAATCGGATCACCTATCCCAAGCCAATCCAGAAGGGCTCATGCATTGGCGTTACCGCGCCTTCGAGTGGAGTTGAACCCAAGCACGAAGCCCGCTTAAACCTCGCACTCCATCACCTGGAGCAAAGGGGATTTCGCTACCGCGAAGGAAAGTGCCTGCGTGGCGACAAAAAGTCGGTCAGTGCCGGTGCTCAAGAGCGCGCTACGGACTTCGTGTCGCTTTGGTTAGACCCGTCAACCGACATGATCTTTCCGCCTTGGGGCGGCGAGTTTTTGATCAATCTATTGGATAAGCTGGATTTCGAAAAGTTGGCAGGAACCAGGCCGAAATGGGTCCAAGGGTATTCCGATACTTCGACACTCCTGTTCGCGCTGACTACGATCACAGGCATTTCGACCGTCCATGGCTTGAACCTCATGGACTCGATTCTCGAAAATGATGATTCCTTGACGAGTAAATCCTTCGACTGGCTCGCTCTTTCTGCCGGTGCAAAATTCGAACAAGCTTCTTCTCCTTACTTTCAAACTGAGTTCGAGGATTTCTCAAAGGACGTGCATGCCAAATTCAAATTGGAGCACAAAACTACTTGGAGAAATTTTAAGGGCGAAGAAAGAATTACACTCCAGGGAAGAATCATCGGAGGATGCCTGGATACTCTGCGAAACTTGGTGGGAACTCCTTACGGGGACATCCCTCGATTCGCGTCAAGACTCAAGGACTCCGGATTGATTCTCTATCTGGAAAACGCTGGCACTACTCCGGCGGAGGTTTGCCGTACGCTTTGGAACATGCGATTTGCGGGCTGGTTTGAAGTCGTCAGCGGCATCGTCTTTGGACGCTCTGCTGCACCGGATGCTACAACATCAGAAGAGCTTTCCTATGAAGATGCCATTGAAGATGCGCTAGCAGGAACAGATCTTCCCATGATCCTAGACGCCGATATTGGTCATCATCCGCCGCAGATGACGATCTTCAACGGATCGATGGCACAGATTGAATCATCGAATGGGCAAGGAAAGCTGATTCAGGCGCTTGTCTAGCACTAGCTTTTCATTCAGTTCAGGTCTCCTCGCTGTTTTTTCTTGAGAGTCCGGTGACCTCAGAGCAGAGCATCCCGCTGAGACGAGGCTTCCTCAGGTCCGCCCCTTTCATCCTGGAGCTTTTTATTCCCAGCCCTACTTCGCTCGTCCTCGCCCCTTCCCGCCCATGATCCGCTTGTCGCGAACGTTACGGTGGTACGTGATCGCGAACCTGTGCGCCTCATCGCGCACATGGGTCAGCAGCTTGTACGCGGGCATGTGCGGCAGCAGATTCACCGGATTCTTCCGTCCGGGAATAAAGATGCGCTCCAAAGAAGACTTCACCTCGGTCGAGCGGAAATCGCTCTCGGTGCGTGCCTTCGCGAGGCCGACGACGGCCACGCCCTGCACCTGCAGCTCTTCCAAAATCGCCACGGCCTGCGAGAGCTGGCCCTTGCCGCCATCGACCACGACCAGATCCGGAATTTCATCCCCTTCTCTACCCAAAGCCGCAAAGCGACGTCCGAGCACTTCCTTCATCGTCGCAAAGTCATTCGATCCTTCGACGGTCTTGATCTTGTAGCGCCGATACAGGTTCTTGTCCGGGGCGCCGTCAATGAACACCACGCGTGACGCCACGGCGTCTTCGCCATGAATGTTCGAGTTGTCGAAGCACTCGATGCGGTGCGGGAGCCTCGCCAGCCCGAGCTTCTCCTGAACTTCTTCCAAAGCGGCAATGCCGTGGCCGCCACCGTGCTTGGCGTTCTGCTCGACCGAATACTTGGCATTCTGTCGCGCCACTCCGAGGATCTGCTCGTCCTGCGGAGTTTCGGCAACGCGGAGCTTGAGCCCGAGGCTCGACTCGAGCATTTCGAGCTCGGCCGACTCGGGCGCAACCGGCAGCAGCACTTCCGAAGGACGCGACAAGCCCGCCCCACCCGCCTGCGTTTCATCGGGCTTTTCCTCGAGCGCGACGTAGTACTGCGACAGCACCTCGCCGAGAATCTCGGCATCGGACTGAGTCGGATCGGAGTTCTGAACGTCGAAATGACGAACCGAAAGCATCTTGCCGCCGCGGACCTGGAGGATCACCGCGTGGAAGATGATCTCGTTGCGCGCGATTCCCACGACGTCGCGATCGCGCTCGGAGCCTGCCTCGAGCACGCCCTGCACGGCCGTAATTCCCTCGAGGGCCTGGATCTGATCGCGAAAGTGCGCCGCACGCTCGTAATCTTCAGCGAGAGCGGCCTCCTCCATCTGCCGACGAAGATCACCGAGCAGCCCCTCCGCCCTGCCCTCGAGGATCGACATCGCCTGCGCGACCGTCTCGCGGTATCCCGTCTCGTCGATCTTGCGAACGCAGGAACCCGAGCACTGCGCAATCTGGTACAGGATGCACGGCCGGCTGCGATGCCGGAACGTGTTGTCCGAGCAGTCGCGAAGCTGGAAGGTGTGGTTCAGGAGCTGGAGCGTCTGCCTCGCCGACCAGGCCGACGGAAACGGCCCGAAATAGCGGGCGCCATCGCGTTTCACCCGGCGGGTCCACTCGATTCGAGGAAAGGCCTGGGCCACGTCGATTTTGAGGTACGGATAACCCTTGTCGTCCTTCAGCCGAACGTTGAATCGGGGCTTGTGCTTCTTGATGAGAGTGCACTCGAGGATCAGTGCCTCGTTTTCCGTCTCGGTCAGGATCAGGTCGAAGGTGTGGATGCCCGCCACAAGCATTTCCGTCCGAAGCCGCTCATGCCGTGCCGCCTGGAAGTAGCTCGAAACACGGTTCCGAAGGTTTTTTGCCTTTCCGACATAGAGAATGGAGCCCCCCTCGTCTTTCATGAGGTAGACGCCGGGCAAAGTGCTGATCTCACGTGCTTTTTTCAACAGTTCGGCACGCCGAGACTCGGGGTTTCGGGCTTGCTTTTCCACTCCGCTCATCTATAAGTAATTTCAACCATTTACTCAATCTGAGAGGAATCCATGGCAAAAGCCGCCGTCGCCCAAGAAACGCTGTCCTACTGCACGAGCTGCAAGATCGACCTCGCCCACCTGATCGTGGCGATGAAGGGCGACCAGATTGCCAAGGTCGAATGCAAGACCTGCAAGAAGATCCACGCCTATAAGGCTCCCAAGGGCGTCACGGAAGTGGCCCCAAAGAAAAAGCGCGCCTCCAAGAAGGCCTCTGACGAAGCCCAGTCGGCGAGCACGATCGAAGCGGAATGGGAAAAGCTAATGAACGCCCACAAGGAGGCTCCCTTCAAGCCTTACGGGCTGAAGTCGAAGTTTGCCCTCGGTGACAAGATCAAGCACCCGAATTTCGGCGAAGGAATTGTCGGCAAGCTCATTTATCCGAACAAGCTGGAAGTGATCTTCCGCACCGACATCAAGGTACTGATCCACGGCGGCGCTCCGAACTGAGAGACGCATTCCCGATTAAACGCCAAAGGGCGCTGCGATGAATCGCAGCGCCCTTTGTCATTCCGGCGATCGAAGTCGGATCAGCCGACTGATGCCACGTCGATGCGCGAGCTGAAGCTCTTGGACTTGTCGAGCGCGTTGTTGAGGCGCTTTTCAAGCTGGTCGAGGTCCTGTGTGACCTTGTTGTTGTCGCGCCAGTAGCTGCTGCTCTGGGACTGCTTTTCCCACTGCTGGTTCAGGCGCTCGGCGTCGTTGATGGCCGGCGAGAGCTGGCGATATTCATCGCTCTGGGTGACCGTTGGAAACTTGTTCGCACGGCTCTTGAGCTCGCTCTCGTGCTTGCGGGCCTGGCTCAATGCATCCTTGATCTCACGCGAGTGCATCTTGTACTGCGACATGAACTCCGAGTTCGGCTGGTTCTGGGCGGTCTTCACCTGCGCCCGGAGACCCTTGACCTGGTCGAGAGCGCTCATCAGCGAGGTCTCGACGGCGATGGCATGCGGAGCGAGCGACATTTTTGCGGCATCGGTCTTCATGTCACGCTCGCCCATTCCACCCTGCGAGCGGCCCGTGATGGCACTGTCTTCGGTCATTCCGCCCGAAGTTCCCGACGATTCCTGTCCTGCCTGTTCCGAGCTCTGGCCATTGGTGCCGCTTCCTTCTGCTCGAGCGAAATTCGAAATACCGAGAAGCGTGACGGTAATGACTGCCAACGGAGCTGCTGCTCCGATCTTGAGTTTCATGCAAAACCTCCTGGGTTGTTGAAGCCTTCAGCTTTGCAAGCGCGAAACCAGAAGTGGCGGACGGCCGCCTAGATGGCGAGCCCCAGGCTGAGCGCGCGAACGCGCCTGAGCCGATCGCGAAGCTGCGCGGCCTCTTCGAACTGAAGCTGCTTGGCGGCCTCCCGCATGGCCTCCTCCATCTTCTTGATGGTCTTGGGCAGCTCTTCGATTTTTGTGAAGTAGTCGCCCGCTGCTTGCGCGATGGCAGCAATGGTTGCGCTCGAATCGAGGAGATCCAGGCCCGCAACCACCTCCGCACCCGACTCGGCGGCACTCCAGACGCTCTGGCCGTGGCCCGAGCCCGCTCCGGTGCGAAGCGCTCGCTTGGCAAGCGCCGCCTTGTCCAGCTTTTCCATGACCTGCGCTTCTTCCGAAACGATTGGCGCTGGAATCGCCTTCTGGATCGTCCTCGGAGTGATTCCGTACTTCTGGTTGAACTCCTCCTGCAGCTTGCGCCTCCGGGCCGTTTCGTCGATCGCAATCCGCATGCTGTTCGTAATCCGCTCGGCATAGAGGAGCACGTAGCCGTTCGAATTTCTGGCTGCACGGCCGATGGTCTGAATGAGCGAACGATGGCTGCGCAGGAAGCCTTCCTTGTCCGCATCCAGAATGGCAACGAGCGACACCTCCGGCAGGTCAAGACCCTCTCGTAGAAGATTGATACCGACAAGTACGTCGAAGAGCCCCATCCGAAGATCGCGCAGGATCTCGATGCGCTCGAGAGTATCGATGTCGGAGTGCAAGTACTTCACCTTCACGCCTTTTTCCGTGTAGTAGCGCGTGAGGTCCTCGGCGAGCTTCTTGGTGAGCGTCGTGACCAGCACGCGCTCCTGCTTTTCGACCCTCTTTCGGATTTCCACCAGCAGGTCGTCCACCTGCGTGGTCGCCGGCCGGACCTCCACGAGCGGATCCAGAAGTCCGGTCGGTCGGATGACCTGCTCGACGAACTCACCCTGGGTCTGCTGCAGCTCGTACTCACCCGGAGTGGCCGAGACGTAGATGACCTGGTTCTTCGCCTTCTCCCACTCCTCGAAATTCAGCGGTCGATTGTCGAGAGCGGACGGCAGGCGGAATCCATGCTCCACGAGAGTCGACTTGCGCGCGCGGTCGCCACGCGACATCCCGCCGATCTGAGGAACGGTGACGTGGCTTTCATCGACAACCAGGAGCCAGTCCTTCGGAAAGTACTCGAGAAGCGTCGGCGGCGCCGCCCCCGGATCGCGCCCCGTCAGGTGGCGTGAGTAGTTCTCGATTCCCTGGCAGAAGCCGAGCTCCTCGATCATCTCGAGGTCGAACATCGTGCGCTGCTCGAGTCGCTGGGCTTCAACCAGGCGATTGTTCGCACGGAGTTCGGTCAGCCGCTCCTGGAGCTCAATTCGGATGGAATCGATGGCGCGCTTCCGGTTCTCGAGCGTCGTCACATAATGGCTTCCCGGATAGATCGTTATACGGGGAATCTTCTGGATGCGCACGCCGCGAAGAGGATCGATTTCGGAGATCGATTCGATTTCGTCTCCGAAGAACTCCACCCGGATCGCGCGCTCCTCTTCGTAGGCCGGAAAGATCTCGACGACATCCCCGCGGACACGAAACGTGCCGCGATGGAAATCGACGTCATTGCGCTTGTACTGGATCTCGACGAGCTTGCGCAGCATCTCCTGGCGTTTGATCTCGCGACCGACCTCCAGGTACAGCAGCATGCCTTCATACGCCTCCGGAGAGCCGAGGCCGTAGATGCAGGAAATCGAGGCGACAATGAGGACATCGTTGCGATCCAGCAGCGAACGCGTTGCCGAATGCCGGAGCTTGTCGATCTCCTCGTTGATGGCCGAGTCCTTTTCGATGTAGGTGTCCGTCGACGGAATGTAGGCTTCAGGCTGGTAGTAGTCGTAGTAACTGACGAAGTACTCGACGGCGTTCTTCGGAAAGAATTCACGAAACTCCGTGAAGAGCTGGGCCGCCAGCGTCTTGTTGTGGCAGAGGACGAGTGTCGGTTTTCCGGTCTTCGCGATGACGTTCGCCATCGTGTAGGTCTTTCCCGATCCGGTGACACCGAGCAGGACCTGCGATTTGCGGCCGTCCATCACCCCGCGAGACAAGGCCTCGATGGCCTGGGGCTGATCTCCAGTCGGCTGAAAGGGAGTGGCGAGCTCGAACTTGCGGTCCGATGCCGCCATCAACGGTACTCCCAGGTGGTTCCCTGCGGGCCGTCCTTGATCTCGACGCCCTTTTCGAGGAGCTCCTTGCGGATCTCGTCGGCACGCCCGAAATTCTTCGCGGCTCGCGCATTGCGGCGTTCGACGATCAGCGCCTCGACCTGCTCCGGAGAAATCTTTCCACCGGAACGCGCGGCTTTCACGCGCGCCAGATCTGCGAGCGCCTTTTCCGGATCGAGCCTGCCGAGCCCCATCAGATCGCCGAGATCATTCTCGAGGATACCGATGAACGCCTGGGCTCCGAGGACCGCCGAAGGCGTTGCCTGCGCGAGCGGTTCGACGGAGATGCGGTTGAACTCGCGAGTGAGCTGAAAAACGGCGGAAAGCACTTCAGGCGTTCCGAAGTCATTCGCCATCGCCTCCAGGATCTGTTCTCGGGTCTTCTCGCATTCGGCGACAAAATCACCCCAGAGTGATTCGGCGCGCAGATCCGGCACGGCGCGCTTCGCGCCAGCAAGCGCCTTCGCCTTGTGCTTGGCTTCGTAGATTCGCGTGAGTCCAGTCATCGCGTTCTCGATGGACTCGTCACCAAAGTCGATGATCGAGCGATAATGCACGGACAGGAGCAGGTACCGCGCGATCTCGCCGCTGTACTGCGTGAGGAAGTCGCGAGCCAGGAATACATTGCCGATGCTCTTCGACATCTTTTCCTTCGAGAGCGTCAGGAAGGCGGAATGCAGCCAGTACTTCACGAAGGGAGCCTTGCCGCAGGCCGCTTCGCTCTGCGCGATTTCGTTCTCATGGTGCGGAAACACGAGATCCTCGCCACCATGATGGACATCAATGCGATCGCCCAGCCATTTCGAAGCCATCGCCGAGCACTCGATGTGCCAGCCCGGACGCCCCCTGCCCCACGGTGATTCCCAAAACGGCTCGCCCGGCTTCGCCGGCTTCCAGAGCGAGAAATCCAGCGGATTTCGCTTCTTTTCGTTGATCTCGACGCGGGCTCCGGCCTCGAGCTCATCGATGTTCCGGTGAGAGAGCTTGCCGTACCCCGGAAAGTCCTTCACCGAGAAGAACACTTCGCCCTCGACCACGTAGCCCTGGCCATGCGCGATGATCTTTTCAATCATCGAGATGATCTCGGCCATATGGGTGGTCACGGTCGTCTTGTGGTTGGGCTCCAGCAGCCCAGCTACGGCGTAGTCCTTTTCCACTTCCGCGATGTACTTGCGCGCGATGTCCTCGGAGGTGGTGCCCTCCTGCCGAGCACGAGTGATGATCTTGTCGTCAACGTCCGTATAGTTCCGGACGAAGTTCACGTCATAGCCCGCACGCCTGAAGAGTCGAAAGAACATATCGGCAACCATCGCCGCTCGGAGGTTTCCGATGTGGATCAGGTTGTAGACGGTCGGTCCGCAGGAATAGAGCGAGAGCTTTCCGGGCTCGAGGGTTTCGAGCAGCTCTTTCTTTCCGGTCAGCGTGTTCGTCAGGCGAATTGGTCGAATGGACATAAAAAAACCCCGGGCCGGCGGCTCCATTGCCGCGCTTGCCCGGGGTCAAGAATAGTTCAGATCAGGAGGCGAAAATAGTCTGAATTTCCTGCTCGATCACGGCTTCCTGGGCACGCTTCGCGAGCGAGATTTCGCGAACGAGCAGCGCCTTCGCCTGGTCGAGCATCTTGCGCTCGCCGAACGAAAGATCCTTGCTGTGGCGCAGGAGGAAAAGGTTACGCAGCACTTCGGCGATCTCGAACACCGAGCCGGTTTTGATCTTTTCCATGTACTCGCGATAGCGGCGATTCCAGGTGGTCTGGTCGATCTTGACGTTCCGCTGCTTCAGGATCTTGTAGACGGCCTGCACGTCCTTGGGAGAGATGATCTCGCGAAGACCGACGGAATCGGCATTCTCGGTCGGAACCATGATGGTCATCTGGTTTTCGATGACCTGGAGGACATAAAAGCTCTTCTTCTTGCCACCGACCTCGCGCTCGTCGATGCGCTTGACGACAGTCACTCCATGAGCTGGATAAACCGCGTTGTCGCCGACTTTGAACATTGGACCTGCCATGAGTGTACTACCTCCGAATTCGCCCAAAACTGATGACCGGGGAAAAACTTCCGTACGGGCAGAATTTAGGACTGCCGGACCTTAGCACTTCTTATAGCCTGAGTCAATCCTGACACGGCGCCATCACGCCGCAAGCTATTGATATTAAAGGTGAATTTTTTGACAAAAAATTGCCTCATCTCACGTCCTGCTTTCCAACCACTTGATGACCCGCATCATCGCGGGGGCCGCCCCATAGAGCAAGCGAGATGCCAGCAGTCGACTGGAGCACGAAAGGCCCAGCGTGAGCAATGTTAAGTGCCTGAAAGTCCTGAAGTGAAACCGGCCGGGAGATCTTCCCCGGCCGGCGTGACCGACCCAGATGCGGGCGCACAACGCTCGCCACCTGGAAAAAACTTCGACAGGCTCTGTTTCTCGAGCCGCTCAGTCCTTGAGGATGTCGAACTGGCAGCCGCCCTGCTCATAGGCCTTTTCGGCGATGAACTTCATCAGCTCATCGTCGTTTCGATCGATCGCGACGAAATTGTTGCGGATACGCACCCCTGCCCGATGGAAGAAGCTTCGGGCGAGCGCAATCTCCAGGTCGCACTTCTCCACTCCATGCTTCTGCACCTGTCCGGTCACCCGTGAAACCAGGCACATCATTGCATACAGGTCGATCGCAATGTCAGCGATGCGCTTCTGGGCGAACTGCATGAGGTGGATGCTCTTTCCGTGGCGGCGCAGGAGCACTTCCACGTTGGTCGCGAATTCGACCGCAAACTCCTCGATCATCGCCGCTTCCTTCTTCAGGGACGGATGCGCCTTTTCCATGCTTGCGCCAAAGACCCGCTGACGGACTTTTCGGATGGCAAAATCACTGACCGGGCCCAGGCCCTTCAAAGGATGCTTGATGGCGTCTGCAAGGCCTGCGAGCTCCTGGCCGGGGCCCTGCATTCCTGAAAGCGCAACAAAGGCCCGAAGGATTTCATTGGTGCCTTCGAAGATGCGGTTGATGCGGGCATCGCGAAGCGCCTTCTCGTAGGGATACTCCTTCATGTAACCGAGACCGCCCCAGATCTGGATGTTCTCGTCCACGACTTCCCAGAGCATCTCGCTCGAGAACACCTTGGCAATCGCGCTTTCGAGCGAGTAGTCGATGTCGCCGCGATCGATCAGGCTGGTGGTCATGTAGACCATGCTCTCGGCGGCGTAGATGTTCGACATCATGCGGCCGATCTTCTCCTTGATCATGCCGAATTCGCCGATCTTCTTCTTGAACTGCACGCGCTCATTGGCATGGAGCACCGCAGCCTCGAAAATCTTCTTTGCACCACCCACTCCGCCGGCACCGAGGCCCATTCGTCCATGGTTCAGCACGCCCATCGCGACCTTGAAGCCCTGGCCATCGCCACCAACCACGTTCTCCACGGGGACGCGAACATTGTCGAAATGGATGGCATTGGTCCACGAGGCACGGATACCGAGCTTGTGCTCGGCTGGACCGACGCTCACCCCTTCGGTCGGAAGCTCTACTGCCAGGCAGGTCACCTTCTCGGTCTTCTCGCCCGTCTTCTTGTCCACTGCTTCGGTCTTCGCGAAAACAGTCATGAAGTTCGCGATTCCGCCGTTGGTGATCCACAGCTTGTTGCCGGTAAGGGTGTAGTATCGTCCGTCCGGTGAGAGCGTCGCCTTCGTCTTGATCGAGGCGGCATCCGAGCCGCTGCCCGGCTCGGTCAGGCAGTAGCAGGCCACCCATTCGCCGGATGCCAGCTTCGGCAGCCAGCGCTTCTTCTGCTCGTCACTTCCGAAGAGCAGCACGGCCTTGTAGCCGATGCTCTGGTGCGCGCCGAGTGTCACCGCGAGCGCGCCGTCAATTCCAGCAAGTTCCTGGAAGATTCGCGAATAGGCCCCCTGTTTGAACCCCAGGCCTCCGAATTCCTCAGGCACTGCCAGCCCCATCAATCCGAGTTCAGCGGCATAATTCAGGATCTCTCGCGGCATTGCGCCCTTGTCATCCCATTCCGTGGCGCGCACGTGGTCCTTCGCGAACTTCTGGACTGAATCCACCACCATGCCCACAGTCTCCACCGTCTCCTGTGTCATCGCCGGATACGGAAAGAGCAGATCCTCGCGAATCTCTCCAAAGAACATCGACTTCATGAGTGAATTGGTGGTGACAGCCATGATGAATCTCCCTGCGGATCGGTTTGTAGTCGCCTGATTGTAGTCCGGATCCGGAGATGAATTCCAGTACATGACAATTTGTCCGTCGATGCCTCCATCAAGCACCTGCTTTGACAATTTGTCAGCGCGCGACGCGGGTGGCAGAAGCGCGGCCGTCGAAAATACCGCCAAGACTTCGTCGCGCCCGGCTGTCGCCGTGATTTACGCTGGTAAATTTCGATTCAATCGCCGTCAGGAAATCGCCGTGTTTTTTTTCGCCGGTTGGCATCATGCTTGCGTTAACTCGGAGCGACGGAGCGGACATGAGCATCTGGAAGCAACGTTTTCAGGAAGTGATGAGTCGAATCGGAGAAAAATCCGCTTCCGCTCGCGCACGACTTCGGCCCGGCGTCGAGACGTTGACGGAGCGCCTTGAACAGCTGAGTGAACGCCTTCGCGTGCGCGAGCGATTCCAAAAACTGCTTCCCCAGGATCTTGCCAAGTCACTGCCAAAGACCTGGGACTGGCGCGCCATGCTCGAGTGGACCGGTTCGGCAGTCCAGCGTCGCGGTGCCGGATTCTACGGAACCCTACTTGCGCTCATTCTTTCAGCGTTCTTTCTCGCGGATCTCGCCTCGCTCTGGATCGAGAACAAGCTTCCGGATTCGCGCACGCCCGAGTTTTCTGGCGGCGTATCTCGAGGCTCTTTGCAGCCGCGAGAAGAGGATGATGCGAGCATCTGGAGCAGGAACCTCTTCAGCAGCAAGGGACTGATTCCAGGCGACACCACTCCCGGGGGCCCCGGACTCGATCTCGGAGGCGCGCCCCAGGCCACCAGCCTTCCTTTGAACCTGGTAGGCACGCTGATCCTGAAGAATGAGCTGAAATCCATCGCGACGATTGAAGACAAGTCTGCCTCGCTGGTCTACCCGGTCCGCGTCGAAGATGAAATCCCATCGAAGATCCGCGTGCTGAAGATCGAGCCGAGTCGCGTGACCTTCCTCAACATCGCGAGCGGAAGACGCGAGTTCGTCGAGATTCCGGAGGATGCCGCCGCGGGACGCGTCACGCTGAGTCGCTCCGGAGCCGGCAAGCAGACGGCAGGCGTCGAGCGCACCGGCAACAACTTCAATGTGCCTCGCCTGGATCTCGACCGCGCCTTCACCGACCTGAACAGCGTGCTGACCCAGGCGCGCGCCGTTCCGCACTACGAGAACGGCGTTCCGGCCGGCTACAAGCTTTTCCAGGTCATCCCTGATGGGTTCTTCGCCAAACTCGGCTTGAAGGACCAGGACATCATCTGCGGCATCGACGGCCAGCCGGTGAATGATCCGGCCAAGGCTTTGGAACTCCTGGGATCACTCAAGACCGCCAACCATGTCGATCTCTGCGTGAAGCGGGACGGCCGGCAGCAGCAATTTTCGTATGACATCCGATGACGCCACAAAGGAAACACGCGCCATGCTCATGAAAAGGCAAGCCTCACCCGACGCCGCACTCCGACCGATTCGATGGCTGACGCTGGCGACCACGCTCATTGCAGCGGCGGCACTTCTCGGCATCCTGAACAGCTCCGCTCGCGCGGAAGACGACGGATTCGATGGAGGGTCGAAGACGTTCACGAATCCCTTTGCAGCTCCTCCGGGCGGCGCACGAGGCGGAAGCAACTTTTTCGATGATGAGGACTTCGAGGAGGACTCTCCACAGTTTCCGAGCGACATGCAGCGCCCGGCTCCCCAGGCCGGAGCTCCAACTGTCAGTGGCGGATCACCCCCCCGCAATACAACACCTTCCCAGGGAATCTCCATGGGAGGCACCACTCCCGGCGGCGTCATCCAGGCTCCCGGCGCCGCCAAAGTCGAGGTGATCAAGATCGACGATGAAACCGGGCTGGGCGCGGGCGGCAAGGAGGTCGTCACGGATTTCAACTTTCCGGATGCCGACATCATGGACATCGCCAAGACGCTCGGAAAGCTCACAGGAAAGAACTTCATCCTCGACAAGGACGTGAAGGGTCGCGTCACCATCATTTCGAACTCCCCCATCACCGTGGGCGACGCGTGGAAGGCGTTCCTGACCGCCCTCGACATGACGGGTTTTGCGCTGATTCCTTCAGGCAACTACATCCGCATCGCCCGGCAGCGCGACGCACGCGACAAGCAGCTGAAGACGTTCACGGGCGACTACTCGCCCGACAGCGATGCGCTCATTACACGAGTCTTCCCGCTCAAGTACATCGACGCAGAAAACATCACGCGCGTGCTCCGCAGCTTCATGCCCTCGAGCTCGCGAATCCTGCCCCATGACCAGACCAACACGGTCATCGTGACGGACACGGGGGCCAATATCGCCAAGATCCAGCGCATGCTCGAAATCCTCGACATCGAGGGCTACGACGCCGGCATCGAAGTCATTGCGGTGAAGTTTGCCTCCGCGACCGAGCTCTCGAAGCTGATCGACACCTTGATTCCTGGAACCACGGCGGGATCCGGCGGCGCCCCGCGTCCGGGTGGCGGTGGATTCGGCGGCAGCCGTTTCAACGCCCGTCGCACCAAGGAAGGCGGGATCATCAATACGATCATCGCTGACGAGCGCACGAACAACCTCATTGTCCATGCCAACTCGAAGGGCGCTGACCAGGTTCGCGAGCTCGTGAACAAGCTCGACCAGAAGATCCCCGCCCAGACCGGCGGAGGAAAGGTCCATGTCGTCTACCTGCAGTTCGCGGAAGCCGAGGCAATCGCCAGCACCCTGAACAACCTGTCGCAGGCGGGGCCTCGGGCCGGCGCTCCGTCTCCGGGCGGTGGCACCGGAATCAATCCGGTCACCACCAGCCTTTTCGAAGGCACCATCAAGGTTTCGGCCGACAAGGCAACCAACTCGCTCGTCGTGACGGCAAGCCCCGGCGACTTCGTCACGCTGCAGCGCGTGGTGGCCAAGCTCGATATCCCGCGCGATGAAGTCTACGTCGAAGTCGTCATCATGGAGATGCTCATCTCGCGCGAGTTCCAGTTCTCCACGAACGTCATCAACCCCGTCTCCGGCATCGGCTCGACGCCGAACGCGGATCTTTTCAACTTCCTGCAGAACCCGCTTTCGCAGAAGGGCATGGTGCTCGGATTCACCCATGGAGCAAAAAAGACCCTGAGCATCGGAGGACAGAGCATCACGGTGTCCAGCGTGCAGGGACTCATCAAGGCGCTGCAAACCAACAGCTATGCCAACGTGCTGGCCACGCCACAGATCCTGACCCTCGACAATACCGAGGCAACCTTCGAGAGCGCAGAGAAGATTCCGGTTCCATCGGTGGTGGCGATCCAGGGCTCCACAAGCACCTCGGTCACCAAGGAATCCGTATCGCTCTCGATCAAGATCAAGCCGCAGATCAACAAGATGTCCAACTTCGTCAAGCTGGACGTCACCACCAAGCTTGCCGACATCTCCAATCGTGAGCTCCCTTCGCAGGTCCAGCAGCTCGCCTTTGCCACCACCGAGCGCAATGCGCAGACTTCGGTCGTGGTGGCCGATAGCGACACCGTCGTCCTCGGCGGCCTGATCCGCGACAAGATGAGCGAAGTCGTTTCGAAGGTTCCGCTGCTGGGCGACATCCCCCTCCTGGGCTGGTTGTTTCGCTCGAAGAGCAGCACCACCGAGAAGACCAACCTGCTCATCTTCATGACTCCTCACATCGTGAGGCAGTACGAGAAGGTCCGGGCCCTTCTGGATCGCAAGCTCAAGGAGCGCGACGACTTCATCGAAAAGCAGGCCGGTGGCAGAGACAACCTGCGTGAATACCGCGACGACATGATCCGCCGCCTGCCCGAAATCGGAGACATCACCTCCTACAAGCCCAAGACCGCCGAGACGATTGACAGCGGACTCGAAGGTCAGGCTAATGAGCAGATCAACTCCGACAACAATCCTTTCACCGGAGGACGAGGAACCCGAACCGAGAAACCGGGGGAGCAATGAGCGAGCAGACTCGACTGATCATCACCCGGGCGGCGGCTTCGACTCCACCGCCCGCTCCGACCCGCGAGCCTGAGAAGATCGGCCAGATCCTCCTCAAGCACACCTCACTTTCACAGGAGCAGCTGAACGAGGCGCTGCGCATCCAGCAGGAGGAAGGCGGCCTGCTGGGCGAGATCCTGGTGCGAAAGAACCTGATCGTCCCGCATGAGCTCATGCGTGCGCTTTGTGTCCAGCTCGGAGTCCGTTTCGTCGAGGACCTCAAGCCGAACGACATCGACGTCAAGCTGATCCAAGAAATTCCGATCAACTACGCCAAGACCAAGGAAGTGATTCCCCTGGCGCTGGAGGATGGAACCCTGCAGGTTGCGGTTTCAGATCCCTTCAATGAATCGATCCAGGAGGACCTGCAGGTCCTCACGGGCCACCCTGTTTCCGTTGCAGTCAGCACCTCGATGAGGATCCAGGAGGCCATCAACCGCGTCTACGAGCGAGCCTCTTCGAACATCGTGGAAAAACTCGAGGATGACTACGAGGAGACCTACGACCTCGAAGGTCCGATGGACATCCTCGAGGCCACCGAGCACGACTCGCAGGTGATCAAGTTCGTGAATTCGATCCTCTTCCAGGCCGTCAAGGAAAAGGCCTCGGACATCCACATCGAGCCCTATGAGAAGGACTTCGTCGTCCGCTTTCGCGTCGACGGCGTCCTGAAGGACAAGATTCGCCAGCCGAAGCGCGCGCACGCCGCCATCTCCTCGCGCATCAAGGTCATGGGCCAGCTCGACATCGCTGAAAAGCGACTGCCCCAGGACGGAAGAATCAAGATCAAGATGGCCGGCAAGGACGTTGACCTGCGTCTTTCCACCGTGCCGACAAACTTCGGAGAACGCGTGGTCATGCGTATCCTCGAACAGGCCAGCACCGTGCTCGCCCTCGAGCAGCTGGGCTTCTCTCCGCGAAGCTGCGCTCTCATCGAGAAGCTGATCTTCAGAAAATACGGAATCATCCTCGTCACCGGCCCGACCGGTAGCGGCAAATCCACCACCCTCTCCGCCTGCCTGGTGAAGCTCAACAGCCCCGAGCGCAACATCATGACCGTCGAGGACCCGATCGAGTACCAGATTCCAGGAATCAACCAGGTCCAGGTCAACACCAAGATCGAGCTGACCTTCGCGCGCGCCCTCCGGGCCTTCCTTCGACAGAACCCGGACATCATCATGGTGGGCGAAATCCGCGACAAGGAAACAGCCGAAATTGCCATCAACGCCTCGCTCACGGGCCATCTGGTGCTTTCGACACTGCACACGAACGACGCCGCGGGTGCCGCCACCCGTCTCATCGACATGGGAGTCGAGCCGTTCCTGGTCGCGAGCTCGGTGCTCGGAATCGTTGCACAACGCCTCATTCGACGGGTTTGCACGAAGTGCCGTGAACCCCATCAACCGACCGAGTTCGAGATGCAGGAGATCGGTCTGCAATCGATTCCGCAAGGCGCCACCATCTTCAAGGCAGTAGGATGTCCGTCATGCTCGCACACCGGGTACTCGGGGCGTACCGTCATCCATGAACTGATGATCGTGGACGACGCCATCCGGAGCCTGATCATCCGCAACAGCGACTCCGGCACGGTCAAGAAGCAGGCCATCGAGGCCGGCATGATCACGCTGCGCGAGGATGGAGTGCAGAAGGTGCTCCAGGGACACACCACGGTGGACGAGCTCATGCGTGCCACGCATGCGGAAGCCTGAGGACTGATCGACCATGGCACCGATCTTCGACTTCAAGGCATTCTCCACCAACGGCAAGGCTCAGAAAGGCATCATCGAGGCTGAAAACTCGAAGGTTGCCCGCCAGAAGCTCAAGAAACAGGGGCTGATGGTGACGGAGATCACCGAGAAGAGCGCTTCGAAGCCCTCTTCTTCCGGATCTGTTCCATTCCTTGGTGGACGGGTCAGCGTGAAGGAAATCGCGCTGATGACCCGCCAGCTCGCGAGCCTCATCAAGGCGAATATCCCGCTCGTGGAAGCACTCAACGCGCTCGTGGAGCAGACTGAAGTCGAAGTTCTCAAGGTGGTGCTCGAGAAGGTGCGGCAGGACGTGAACGAGGGCACCAGCCTCGCAAAGGCCCTGTCCGCGCATCCCAAGGTCTTCGACAATATCTTCGTGAACATGGTCGAGGCCGGAGAAAGCTCGGGCACGCTGAGCCTGGTCCTGCTGAGGCTGGCCGACCTGAAGGAAGCCCAGATGCGGCTTCGCAACAAGGTGGTCAGCGGCATGACCTACCCCGTCCTGATGATGGGGGTGGCCTCGCTGCTGATGATCGGCATTTTCACGTTCGTGATTCCAAAGCTGACCAAGGTGTTCGAATCGATGAACAAGCCGATTCCACCGAGCACCAAGGCACTGATGTGGGCCAGCGGCTTCGTCACCGAGTGGTGGTACTTGCTGGTTGCCGGCCTCGTCATCGGAATCATCGCCTTCTCGAGGTACATCTCTTCGGCTGCAGGGCGACCCAAGTGGGATGCGTTCAAGCTCCGATCCCCGGTCTTCGGGTCGCTGGTTCGAATGGTGGCCATGACGCGTTTTGCCAGCACGATGGGCACGCTGCTCGGAAGCGGAGTGCCGATCCTGACCGCAATGAGCATTGCCCGCAACCTCGTGGATAATGTACCGATCTCCAACGCGATCTCAAAAGCACGCGAGAACATCACCGAGGGGCAGTCGATTGCCGACCCGCTTCGACGGAGCGGAGAATTTCCGCCCGTGGTCATCCACATGATCTCGATCGGAGAAAAGACCGGCGAACTTCCGGGCATGTTGAAGAACATCGCGGATACCTACGAAGAGCAGGTCACTGCAAAGATCGAAGGAATGACCGCCCTGATCGAACCGGCAATGATCATCGGGATGGGCCTGGTCGTTGGCTTCATCGTCATGGCGGTCTTCGTGCCGCTGCTCGACATCAGCAACTTGAAGTAGTTCATCGTCAACCGAGAGGAAGGAAAGAAATGGAAAACCAGAAAAAGAACACCAGCCAGGCAGGTTTCACGCTCACTGAAATGCTCATCGTGATCGCCCTGATCGGCATCATCATGACCCTGGTCAGCGGGAACATCATCGGCAAGTTCAACAGCGCCAAGGTCGACTCGACAAAGATCCAGATGAAGCAGCTCGGGGTCATCCTCGATGACTTCAACCGAGTCTGCGGCTTCTACCCCACCACGGACCAGGGACTTGACGCGCTTGTGAAGCCTCCTGCCGGCCGAGAGTGCAAGAACTACGATCCTTCGGGTTTCATCAAGGGTGGCAAGGTGCCGAAGGACGGCTGGGGCAACGACTTCGTCTATGAGTCGGACGGCGGCAAGTACAAGCTCATCTCGCTCGGCGCCGACAACAAGGCCGGCGGCGACGGCAACGACAAGGACCTGGACAGCGACGAACTGTAAACCACTGTCAGATTGAGGGCGATCACCATGAAGCAACTCGCGACGCTGCCCGGAGGCCCACGCGGCTTCACGCTCGTCGAACTGCTCGTGGTGATCGCGCTGATCGGCCTCGTCACGCTCGTCTCGCTCCCGACCGTGTCGAGCATGTTCCAGGTATCCCTGGGCACCGCCTCGCGCGAGATCGCGACGACCATGAAGGAAGCCTACAACTCCGCCATGATCACCGGAAAGGTCCACCGGGTGGCGTACGACATCAAGGAACACCAGTATTGGGTGGAGTCCGGGCCGACTACCACGCTCCTCGACACCGAAGCGACCCGCGAGAAGGAAGAGCGCCGCAGGAAGTTCAAGACCTCGATCGACGGCGCAGAACCCCCTTCTTCGCCGTTCAGCATCGACAAGTCGGTGACCCGCAACAAGAAGTCGCTGCCGCGTGGGGTCGAGTTCGAAGACATCCTGAGCGAGCGCGACAAGGAACCCCTCTCCGAAGGCACCGCCTACACGCATATCTTTCCGAGTGGAATCACCGAACGAACGCTGATTCATCTCAAGGACACCCAGAAGCACCAGCTGACTCTCGTCATCGAAACCATCACCGGAAAGACCCGGATGTTGAACGGACGACTTTCCGAGCGCGAGGCATTCGGCGATGCGAAATAACCCGCTGCACGGAAGCCGCTCCGGATTCACCCTGCTCGAAGTGCTCATTGCCATGTTCATCATGGTCATCGCCTTCGGCTCGATCTTCTCGATCCAGTCTTCGGCCATCCAGGTCACGAACCGCGCCAAGCAGACCAATACCGTCGCGATGCTGCTCAAGAACGCCATGGTCAAGGCTGAGCTCGAAGTCGAGGGCAAGAGCTTCGAGGAGATCAAGAAGGAGGACTCCGGCACCTTCGAGGCCCCCTTCCAGGACTACGGCTGGACGAGGACGATCAAGGAGCTCGAATTCCCGAACCTGGTCCCCAACTCCTCGGGAGGCGAAAACAACGGCGGAGGCGAAGACCAGTCCTCCGACATGATCGGCAAGCTCGTCACCAAGTTCCTCTCCAAGGCCGTCCGACAGGTTGAAGTCACGGTCAAGTGGCAGAAGTCAGGCAAGGAGCAGAGCGTTTCAACTTCAACTTTCTGGGTGGACCTGAACCATGAAATGGCGCTCAGTGAGTAATCGCCACCAGAATCAAACCAGGGGCTTCACGCTTCTCGAGGTACTCATCTCGATGTTCCTGCTCGTGGTGATCAGCTTCGCAACCTACCAGGCCACCACCGAAACGTTCAAGCTGCGTGACGTGCTCTCGACCGAGGGCGAGTTCTACAACAGCATCCGACTTGCGGTCAGCATCCTGCAGCGCGACCTCGAGAATGCCTACTCTCCCGTGGTCCTTCGGCCAGAGCAGCGGCCTCGCGCGATTCCGGGCCAGGAGGAGCTTCAGGCCCAGCAGCAACAGCAGATTCCCCCACCCGGTTTTGGGCTGAATCGCGACATCATGCAGAGCGATTTCTTCAGCTCTGAAATCGACAGGTACGGAATCCGCCCCACTCGAATGAGCGGCACCGACAGCAAGCTCTTCTGGGTCAATGCTGCCAACATGAGGATGTACCGCGACAGCCGGGAATCGGATTTCCTCAAGATCAGCTACTTCCTCGAGCAGGAAAAGGACTCCGAGTACGAGCCGGGATCCAGCACCCTGGTCCGGAGCGCGAGCCCCGAGGCGTTCATCTACGATGAAACCAAGGACAAGGCCGTCAAAATCTATCGACTGCTCCATGGAATCCGCAAGTTGAAATTCCGGTATTATCGAAAGGACAAGGATCAGTGGTCGGATTCGTGGGACAGCGAGTCCGCGGACACGAAGGAGTCCTTTCCGGATATCGTCGAGCTTCAGATCGAAGTCAGTGCCCCGAAAGGATTGAACTTCGAGGGCCGCTACCACATTCGACCGGAGGTGCCACTGAATGGCATTCCTGCGACGCTCTGAAAAACGCTCGAAGGAAGGCCGCGAATCCGGAATCGCCCTCTTCATGGTGGTCGCCTCGATGACGATCCTTGCGCTGATCGTCACCGAGTTTACCTATATCGCCCAGGTCAATTCTCGGATGGCGTTCGACAGCCTCGACCAGGTCAAGGCACATTACCTTGCCAAGAGCGGCCTCAAGCTCTCGCTCATCAGGATCCGCGCCTACCAGAACCTCAAGGCCCTCGCCAAGAGCGCCGGTGGTGAGGCGGGAAGCTCGATGATTCCCAAGGGCCTCCTCGAGAAGATCTGGAGCTTTCCCTTCTTTTACCCGATCCCGCTCGATGTTCCTGGACTTGCGCCGTCTGAAAAGGACCAGATCCAGGAATTCACGAAGAATGCCGCCATCGATGGGCGCTTTTCCGCGCTCATCGAGTCGGAATCGAGCAAGTACAATTTGAACAGCATCCTGGCGCCCTTTGCCGTCGCTGCCTCTCCGACACCGACTGGCACGGCCACTCCACCCGGCACCGTCACCGGTCCGGGAACCGCAGGCCCGGGCACGGCCTCGCCCACTCCACTACCGAGCTTCAACCCGGTGGAGGCACAAAAATCTCTGGCTGGTTACATCACCCAGATCCTGAACAACCGCATGGAGGCTGATGAGGACTTTTCGGCCGAGTACCGCGACTTGAAGGTCGATGAGTTCGTCGACAACCTGATCTCCTGGGCGGATGCGACACATGAACGCCGCTCGGCTCCGAACTCCTCGTTCCAGCCGAAAGGCGGACCCTTCTATTCGCTCTCCGAGCTCCGGATGATCGACCCGATGGATGACGGACTCTATGAGGTGCTGGCCCCCCACTTCACGGTCAGCGCCGTCCCGGGACTGAACGTCAATACCGTCAAGGATACGACGCTCAAGGCGTACTTTCCGCAGATGACGGATGAAGAGGTGAAGGAGTTCTTCAAGTTCCGCGACTCGACCGAGCAGGACAACAGCTTCAAGAACGAAGACGCCTTCTACACCTACATCAAATCGAACGTGGCCGCATTCCGCGGATCTGACCGCGAGATCGAGGCGCTGAAGGAGGAGTTCAAGAGGCGAAACATCCGGATCGTCACGGAAGAGACCCATTTCCGGGTGACCGTGCAGGCCACCGTCAACCAGGCGACGCGCCTGCTCCAGGCGGATGTGATGGTGGTCCCGCCGAAGACACCTGCATCGACACCGCAGGGTTCAGGAATACCCCCGCAGGAACAGGTTGCCGCACCACCAACCGACTCTGGCCTGCGGATCACATCCATGAGAATTTTATAGGAACACATGAGAATCGTCGGAATTGACTGGGGAACCAGCAGCATCAAGGCAGTGGAAATCGATAGCGCCTTCGGACGTTACGAGATCCACGATTACCGTGAACTCGAAGTGACGCCCGGGATGGAGCCGGCGGCCGCCGCCGCGCAGCTCGTGTCCTCGCTCTCGCAGAAACCGCATCGCATCGTTGTCGCGATGCCATCGAGCCAGATCACGACACGAAATCTCCACCTTCCCACGCGTGACCGCAAGGCGATCCAGGCAGGCGTGCTGTTTCAACTCGAGGACGAGCTGCCCTTCTCGATCGACGATATGGCGCTCGACTCTTCGATCCTGCTGCAAAGCGGACAGCAATCAGACGTGCACGTCGCCACGACACTCAAGAAGCACCTCGCTTCTCAGATCCAGAAATGGGCCGAGATTGATGTCGACCCGGACATCATCACCACCGAAGGTTGGGCGTTCCGTACCCTCGTCAACCGCACCATCTCGCCGGCAATCCAGGAAAAGCCCCTGCTCCTCGTCTACGTCGGCGCGAAGAGCACGCTCCTGTACCTCCACTGGCGCGGCTTTCCGATGGTCTGCCGCGAGATCCGCTGGGGGGGAGACACCCTGACCCGGATGCTGGTGGATCGGCTTGGTCTATCCGCCGAACAAGCCGAGCGAGTGAAGCGCAATCCGGCAGTCCTCCAGGAGACGCATCCCCAGAGCCTCGTGCAGATCGTGTCCGATGGACTCGAAGACATCCAGCGTGAGATCAAACACATGGACCTGGTCTGCAAGGGCATGGCCCAGCAGAACCTCAACGCCATCTACCTCACGGGTGGAGGTTCGCTGATCGAGGGATTGCCGGCCGCGCTGGAAAGCCGAATCGGACTTCAAGTCGAGCGCATCCGTCCCTTGAGCTCTCTCTCACCTTCCGGGGTGACCTTCGCCGAGACGAGCGACGCAAAGATGGGCCTTGCCGCCGCGCTCGCCATGAGCCTGGTCGGGTCAGACCGCAATCTGGCGATCAATCTGCGTCGAGGTGAATTCTCGAAGACCTCTCGGGGACGTGAGATCAATCTCCAGAACCTCAAGAAGCCGCTCGCTGCTGCAGGACTGGTCACTGCAAGCTTCTTCATCAGCATGGCTGTGCAGTCTTCGATGCTTCAGAAGCGGCTGGAGGACAAGGATGCGCAGCTCAAGCGTGCCATGAGCAGCTTTTTCGGAAGCGTCAGCAACAGCGCCATGCGCACGTACCTGGCGAACCCCGCCTCGCTGAAAACAGCCATCCAGAAGGAAATGGAGAAGACTCGCGAATCCGCACGGGTGCTCGGAATCAACACTCAGTCACCACTCGTTTTCCTCAGGAACCTCTCCAAGTCGATCTCCAAGGACACCGTGGTTGACATGATGGACTTCCAGGTGGGAGCGGCACCACAGGCTGTTTCCGCAGCCGACAAGGGTGACAAAGGCGATCGTCCGATCGAAGCGCCGGTCGAGCTCGTGTTTACGAGCACGGATGCAGGAGCGGCAGAAACGCTTGCTGCGCAGATTGCCCCCAAGCTGATCCAGGGTGCGAAACCCTCGGTCGAGGAAATCGGCGCCGTCGGCAAGGAGCCGAAAAAGTTCAAGATCACATTCCGCGGCATGGCGTCCGAGGGAGGCTTCCGAAATGAATAATCTGCTGCAGAAGCTGGTGGACGGAATCCAGGAACAGCCAAGCTATCAACAGCTCCGGGCCAAGTGGGATGAGCTCGATGCCCAGAGCAAGACCTATCTTCAGGGCGCTGCCGCCGTCGGGGCGATGCTTCTGGTGGGATGGATCACGGTTGGAAGCTGGTGGAAGGTTCATTCCATCCGCCGCGATATCGCGGACAAGGATGAGATCATCCGAATGGTCCAGGGCGCCAGTGATGAAATGCGCGAACTGCGTGACCGTATTCCGCCATCCCGTAGCACCGAGCCCGATCCGCAGCCCTGGAACGCTTACTTCGAATCGGTGGCTGGCAGCGCAGGAGTCGACAAGGCCAGTCTGGAAATCTCCACCGAATCCTCGGGACAGGTTCGCGAGCTTTCGAAGGAGTCGTTTTTTGAAATCACCCTCAAGAAGGTCAACGTCAAGCAGCTTGCTCGCTTTTCGTTCCAAATGGAAAACGGACGTCGCCCGGTCAAGGTTCGCAGGCTCTCGGTGGAGACCAAATCAGATCTCTCCGGATATCTGGATGCGAAGATCTCTGTCGCCGCCTACACGATGAAATCTCCATCATGAGCACCATCGAAACCGCAGATGCCACTTCCACCCCCACCCGCTCGCGAGGGGTCCAGATTGCCAAGAATGTCGGCTGGGTCGCCGCCTTCATCGCCTTCCTCACGTTCTTCACGCTTGCCAAGCTGCCCGACGATCGCATTGGAGGCCTGCTCCTCGGCAAGGCCTCGGAGGCACTATCCGCGACCGGCGGTCGCGTCGAACTCACCGCAGAGCGCACCCGCATCTCGCTCCTGCTTCTCGGAAGGATCCGCTTCGAGGGGCTGACCGTGCGGACGACCTCGAGCTCCGGCGCCCCTGCCTCGGTTCGTTGGGATGAAGCACGGCTTTCTCCATCACTGCTTGACCTGTTGCTCGCTCGATTCGGCGGAACCATCAACCTTCTCGGCAAGGACGGCTCTTCGCTGTCTCTTGCCTTCTGGTCCACTCGCGGCGGGAAATTCTCCGCCTCGGTGAAGGCCGAAAAAGCTGAGCTCGGCACCGCAGGACTCGGACTGCTGCCGATCCTGTCGGGCATCGATGCCACCCTACCCCTCACCGGAACAATCGACCTCTCGGGTGAGGCCAGCCAGCCGGCGTCACTATCGGGCAGGATACAGCTCAACATCGGCAAGACCGAACTGCCGGCTCAGCGGGTCTCGGGGTTCCCTCTTCCTGGAATTCGCTTTGATGATGGAGAGATCCGCGCCACCTTCGCGCAGGGGAGCGCCAAGATTGAAAGCTTCCGCCTCGGAAAAATGGAACGCGAAACGGACGATCTCCGCGGAACGGCCACCGGTGACATCGCCCTGGCACGAAGCTGGGATTCCTCGCAACTGAACCTGAAGGCCCGCGTACGCTTCTCCGAATCGATCCTGAAATCGCTCTTCCTGCTCGATGCATTGCTCGGACCGGGCAAACAGCCGGATGGAAGCTACTCGATCCAGCTCACTGGCCCCCTCGATGCTCCTCAGATGCAGCCCGGAGGCTCGCCTTGATCGACTGGGAAAAAGAGCTGGCTTCGGCTGCCGATCGCCTCATCGGTGCCGGAACCGCTCCGAATCTTGCCGAGTCGATTCGCTACAGCCTGCTTTCCGGAGGAAAGCGCTTTCGACCCAGGCTCATGGAAGCTTCGGCGGAGCTGCTCTCGCTGCCCGTGCCCGCATTCGTTCCATTTGCCAACGCGCTGGAGATGATTCACGCGTTCACTCTGATCCATGATGACCTGCCCTGCATGGACGACGATGACATTCGTCGCGGAAAGCCGACGAATCATAAAGTTTATGGAGAGGCGCTGGCGCTTCTGGCCGGCGACGCGCTGGTTCCGATGGCATTCGAGGCCTGCTTCGATGCGCGAGCACACGTTCATGAAAAGGCCTGGGCCAATGCCCTCCGCCGGCTTCTCGTCCTTTCCGGACCCCGCGGAGTGATCGGCGGACAAGCCCTTGAAATGCTGCTGGCAGGAAACACCTCGCTAGAAAAACTTCGCGAGATGCACGCGCTCAAGACCGGCGCCCTGTTTGATGCATCAATCCTCATTCCTGCAGATCTCTCGAGCCTTGAGGAGTCCGGGGCGAAAATGAAAGCCCTCACCCAGTTCTCGCACGCGTTCGGACTGGCGTTCCAGACGGCTGATGATCTCGACGATGCCGATCAGGAGCGCGACCCCAGTTCCGGAGAGTATCCGAAGACGAGCGTCCTGAATTACCTCAGTGCCAACGATGCGCGCCACCACGCTTCGCGCGAACTCGCCGGCGCCACGAGAGAAGTCCAGGGCCTCTGGCCATCGACCCACTCGAGCCTGGTGCGAGTCGCCGCACAGCTTCAGTCCGCTCTCGGAGCAGCCGCAGGATGAGCTCCTGCTGGCTCTTCATCACCGATCCCTGGGACACGCTCGATCATCCGAACGACACCACCCTTCGCGTGATGGAAGCCGCTGCGAAAATGAAAGTGGCCGTCTTCTGGGCCAGCGTGAAGAGCATCCGCTGGCAGGCCGGACAAGTCGTGCTCGATTCGTATTCCTGCTCGCGGGCGGAGCTTCATGCAGCGCGATTCGAAGGAACCGGGCTTTCTTCGCCGTGCTGGACTACCGGACCCCGCTCCTTCAAGCAGGTGCATTATCGGGTGGATCCACCAGTGGACCTGGCCTACCTGCATCCGCTTCAGATGCTGCATCAGTCGGCAGGCCGCCGCCTCGTGAATCCTGCTTCGGCGCTGGTACTGTTCAGTGAGAAGACCTTCGCGGCCGAGATCCCGGAGCTGTTTCCGGACACGTGCGTTTCATCCGAAAAGGCCGTGCTCGAAGACTTCGTGAACACACGGGGAAAGGCGGTGCTCAAGCCACTGCATCTAGCCCAGAGCAAGGGAGTCACGCGGGTGGACTCGAGCAATCCAGGGCTCCTGCACCGCGAGCTCGCCCTCGCGAGCGAGGGTTTCACGCGTCCGATCCTGCTCCAGCAATTCCTGCCCGAGGTCGCTGAAAAAGGAGAGACCCGCCTCTGGTTCGTGGACGGCGAGCTTCTGGCGGCAGTCCAGAAGGTTCCCGCACGCGGCGAATTCGTCATCGACATGGATCGTGGTGGCTCACTGGCAAAAGCCACCCTCTCGCGCGGGGATAAGATCGGAGCGAAAAAAATCGGCGCACTCCTGCGCAAGCACCGGATCCGGCTTGCCGCAGTCGACTGGATCGCCGGAAAGATCACGGATTTCAATATCACGAGTCCCGGCCTGATAGTGGCGATGGAAAAACTCCTGGAGCGTGATCTCGCCTCTCGAATCGTGCGTCGACTCAGTATTTGAAGATTTCGCGCATTGGCACCGAGTTCAGTGCCTCGACATCGGCAAGAAGATTCCGGGCCTGCCGAAGGGCGGCCTCGCGAGCGTGTCGTTCGGCGGCAGGCAGTGGGTCAGCCACTTCCTTGCGGTACGAGGCCAGCTCGCCTCCTCGGCGCAGTTCACGGATCCTACGGCGTGCACCCTCAATCGAGTACTTCTCGGAATAAAGAAAATGCTTGATGAGCAGTACCGTCTCCACGTCCCTGCGACGATACACTCGCTGGCCAGTGGACGACTTTTCCGGCTGGATCTCGGAAAATTCGGACTCCCAGTACCGCAGGACGTGCGGCTTGACCCCAGCGATCTCGGCAACATCTCCGATTCGAAAGTAGAGGCGTTCAGGAACCTTGCTGGTGATCAGCTGATCCACGGAAAGATCAACCTTCGTCTTCGTCCTCGGCAGAAAGTCGCTTCAGCGTTTCGGCGTCGACGGTTCCGCCTTCCATGCTGGCGTTGACTTCGGCACGAAGAACTTGCGAAGGACGGAAGGTCAGCACGCGGCGGGCGGAGATTTCAATGCTCTCGCCAGTTTGCGGATTGCGGCCGATTCGCGAGCGCTTCTCACGCACGACGAAATTTCCGAAACCGGAAATCTTGATCTTGGTTCCCTGGGCCAGGCTGTTTTTCAGCGTTTCAAAGACGAGTTCGACCAAGTCGGCGGCTTCCTTCTTGGAAAATCCCACCTTTTCGTAGAGCGCCTCAACGATATCCGCTTTCGTCATTGCCACGGTTCGAGATCTCCTTGTTCAAGCACCGCCTTGGACCCAGCCCGGGGCAAAAAATCAGCCTCGAAGCTCCGCACCCGCCTCCTTGCGCCAGGCTTCCACGATTTTCTTGGAAACCTCTTCCGTTTCAGCCTCTTGGAGACTTCGGGTGTCGTCTCCAAAGATAACCCTGACTGCGATGCTTGTCATCCCCTCGCCGACCTGGGGACCACGATAAACATCAAAAATTTTCGCTACTTTGGCCAGTGGCTTGCCCGCCTTGAGCGCAATCACCGCCAATTTTTCGGCACCCACTTCTTTTTTCACGAGGAGGGCGAAATCGCGCTCCATTCCTGGGAATTCCGGCCAGCCGGAGAACTTCCGGGCCTCTCCTGCCCCACGTGCCATCTTGACGAGAGCATCGAAATCCAGTTCCGCCATGAAAAGTGGCGCACGGAGCTTCCACGCGCGCGCGAATTTCGGATGGATCATGCCGATCACGCCGGCAACCTGGTTTCCTGCCAGCACCTCGGCGGCCTGTCCCGGATGGACCAGATGCGCGAGCGCATTGCCCCCGCGAGAAGCCGAGAGCGGCTGCAAGCGCATGCCTCGTGCTCCCATGCTGTCCATGAGCCGCTCAAAGATGGCCTTGCCATCAAAAAAATCCACTTCGCCTTCCTCGTTCCGAAGGGCCTGCGCAAAACGCGGACCAGACATCACGAACGAAAGACGCCACTTTTCCTCGACACCGGTCTGATCCTCGCCGACTGCGGCAACCTCACCGGTCGCATGAAAAGTCGGACGAATCTCGCAGATCCGGATCGGCTGCGACTCCGAACCGAAGCGATGGCGGGTGTTATGGAGGACATTGGCCAGAAGACCAGGCAGCAGTGAAGGAACCATCCACTCATGCTCTTCGCTGAGCGGATTCATCACCTTCACGGTCGAAGCAAGACCGAGCTCCTTGAGCCATTTCGTCGACGTGAATGAAAAGTTCACGGTTTCATGGAATCCCATGCCGACGAGGCGATCCTTGGCTCCGTCGATCCAGGCGCGTGCATTGAAGCGCGCATCACCGGCCTGCGAGGTCGGCATGTCCGTCAGGGTCGGCACTTCGGAAGGAATCCGTTCAAAGCCCACGCAGCGCGCGATCTCTTCGGCGAGATCCTCCGGAATGGCGAGATCCAGTCGGAACGATGGCGGAATGACATTCCACCCACCGGCTCGCGGCTCGAGCTCGCAGCCGAGCGAGCGCAGCACCTGCTCGACCTCGGCAGCCTGCACCGGCATGCCGAGGAAATTCGCGCAATAACCGGAGTCGATCGAAATTTTGCGGGGCTGTACCGCTGGCTTGCGGACCGTGCTCATTCCGACAATCTTGCCGCCGGCAGTCTCGAGCACCAGATCCGCCAGGCGTCGCATGGCGAACTCCAGCCCCTGTGCATCCACGCCGCGCTCGAAGCGATGCGAGGCCTCCGTCTTCTTCTGATGACGGCTCGAGGCCTTGCGCACCAGGCTCGGATCAAACTGTGCGACTTCCAGAAACACTGCCGAAGTCGAATCAGAAACTTCCGAATTTCCGCCGCCCATGACGCCGGCAAGAGCCA
This sequence comes from Bacteriovorax stolpii, assembly GCA_945860415.1. Classification (GTDB taxonomy): domain Bacteria; phylum Bdellovibrionota; class UBA1018; order UBA1018; family UBA1018; genus CAIOHW01. The sequence continues at coordinate 2,697 of CAMAQA010000007.1, read as the reverse complement.
CGGCCTTGGCGTCATCGGCAATGACCAGTTCGGTTCCGGAGAGCGTGACGGTCGTTCCATCGAGTAGCGGAAGCTGCTCTCCTGCACGGGCTTCGCGGATGACGAGCAGATGACCCGAGAGCAATGCCGCATCATACGCGTGCACCGGCTGCCCGAGCTCAAACATGACCAGGTTCGTGGAATCCACGACATTATTGATCGAACGAGCACCGACGGCCTCAAGGCGCTTGACCATCCACTCAGGCGAAGGCCCGATCCTCACGCCCTCGATGCGGGCCCCGAAGAACTGCGGACCGAGCTCGCCGGCTTCAAGTCCGGTGCGCGGATTCGCGTCCTGCTTCGATGGATCCCAAGCCAGCTTCGGCTCGGGACGGGAGGGCTTCTTTTCGAGAGCTGCCGCCACTTCGCGTGCAATTCCCCAATGCGAGAGGCAGTCGGCGCGGTTGGGAGTAATCTTGAGCGTGAGAAGATGATCGGTGCGCCCGAGGATTTCGGCAATCGGAAGACCGAGTGGCGTGTCCTGCGGAAGGATCAGGATTCCTTCGGACTCTTCCTTCAACCCCAGCTCGGATTCCGAGCAGAGCATGCCATTGGACACCACACCGCGGATCTTGCCTGCGGCGATCTTGAGTCCGTTCGGCAGGTGGGCGCCGATCTGGGCAACGACGACCACATCACCACTCTTGTGATTTTGCGCACCGCAGACGATTTCGAGCGGCTCGCCCGTTCCGAGCGTCACCTTGCACAGGCTCAGTCGGTCGGCCTGCGGGTGCTGTCCTTTTTCCAGAATCCTGCCCGTCACCACTTTGGCCAGGCCTGCATCCTGCGACTCAATCGCTTCGACCTCAAGTCCGCGGCGAGTGAGCAGCTCCGCAAGTCCCTTCGGTCCTCCGACCGATCCGAGATCCACCATTTCCGAAAGCCAATTCCAGGAAATTTTCATGATGATTCCTCAAATGATGGTGCGCGCTCAGGCGCGAAACTGCGATAGGAAGCGAAGATCGCCCTGGTACATCAGGCGAAGATCGCTGATTCGATGGAGCAGCATGGCGATGCGCTCGACGCCGAGACCGAAGGCAAAACCGGTCAGTCCCGCATAGCCGGACTTCTTGTCAAAACCCGCCATTTCGAAAAGCCGTGGATGAACCATTCCAGCGCCGAGAATCTCGAGCCATCCCGAACCGCGGCAAACGCGGCAGCCGTCGTCGCCTCGTCCCGAGCAGTTAAAGCAGCTCACGTCGACTTCCGCGCCCGGCTCGACGAACGGAAAGTAACTGGGGCGAAGGCGAATCTTGGAATCCGAACCGAAGATCTCTCGCGCAAAGAACTCGAGCACGCCCTTGAGGTGGCTCATCTTCACGCCATGATCGACCCACAACCCTTCGATCTGATGGAACATCGGTGAGTGCGTGGCGTCGTCATCGCAACGATACACGGCACCGGGGCTCAGGATGCGAACCGGCCACTCCCCCTTTTCGCGCATCGCACGCATCTGCACGGGCGACGTATGCGTGCGCAGGACCACTCCGGGTCCGGCAAAAAACGTGTCCTGCATGTCGCGCGCAGGATGGTCCTTGGGAATATTGACCGCTTCGAAAGTCAGGAACTCGGTCTCGATTTCCGGGCCCGTGGTGACATCAAATCCCAGGCGAGAAAACACCTGGATGATCTTGCGCGTGGTCTGCGTGATCGGATGAAGCGCTCCGGCAGGCGGCTGGCGCGAAGGAAGAGAGATATCGATGCGCTCGCTTTCGAGCTGTGAGGCAAGCCGCTTTTCCTCAAGTTCTGATTTGCGCGCATCGAGAGCCTCCTCGAGCTTGCGCTTCCAGTCATTTGCGGCAGCCCCGATTGCCGGTCGGTCCGAAGCGGGAATGCCGCCGAGCCCTTTCAGGACCTCACTGAACGAGCCCTTCTTGCCGAGAACCGCGACTCGAAATTCATCGAGCGACTCGAGGGTGGAAGCCTGAGCGAGGTCGGCCAAGGCCTTCTCGGCAATCGACTTCAGCTGCGCAATCATTCCAGCAACGCTACCGTCAGGGGACACGCTCATGAGAGATGCTCCAAAAGCAAAAAACGCTTGGTGATCAGGGACTTCCCCGTTTTACCGGGAAAGTCACCTGAGCCAAGCGTTTTTTTAAATTCGATCCTGTTTTCAACGCGGCCAGAGCCGCGTCTCGCAGGGCGCTTGCAAATCTTAGTTTGCGGGAGCCAGCGAACGAACAGCGTCGACGATTGCTCCGAAGCCCTTCGGATCGACAATCGCGATATCCGAGAGAACCTTGCGATCGAGCTTCACCTGAGCCTTGGTCAGAGCGTTGACCAGACGGCTGTAGCTGATGTTGCAATCGTTGGCAGCTGCGGACAGGCGGGCGATCCACAGGGTGCGGAAATCGCGCTTCTTGGCGCGACGATCGCGATAGGCGTAAACGCCTGCACGATCCACCAGCTCAGCCGTTCGGCGGAACTTGTTATTGCCCCCAAGGACAAAGCCTTCGGCCCTATCCAGGACCTTCTTATGACGACGACGCCTTTTAAAACCACGTTTTGCGCGAGGCATGGACTACTCCTTCAACAACTCAATAATTAACGGGAACCGTACGGCAGGCACTTTTCGACGTGCTTGATGTCACCTTCGAAAAGAATACCCGAGGAACGAAGCTTCAGCTTGCGGGCAGCAGTCTTGTTGCCCAGTCCGTG
>CAMAQA010000006.1 GCA_945860415.1 Bacteriovorax stolpii | reverse complement strand
GACATCGGCCGGCGACATACCCACCTGCGCAAGCTTTTCTGGAGGAACCGAAACTTGAACCTTGCAGGACGGACAGACTCCTCGAAGCAGGCGCTGCGCCACCACCGTATTCAATGAGGCGACGACCAGAAAGGGCTCGACTCCCATGTTCATGAGGCGGGTGATCGTGCTCGGAGCATCGTTGGTGTGAAGCGTGGACAGCACGAGATGACCGGTCAGTGCCGCCTGGATGGCCACCTCGGCTGTTTCGTAATCACGAATCTCGCCGACAAGGATCGTGTCGGGGTCCTGGCGCAGGAGGGTTCGTAGGACGCTGGCAAACGTGAGGCCAATATCACGATTGACCTGCACCTGGTTGATGCCTTCCAGGTTGTACTCCACCGGATCCTCGACCGTGCTCAGGTTGTCCTGGATCTTGTTCAACTCGGCCAGCGCGGAATAGAGCGTGGTCGTCTTTCCACTGCCCGTGGGGCCTGTGACGAGCACCATGCCGTTCGGAGCATAGATGCCCTTCTTGAAAATCTCGAGCTGAGAGGATTCAAAACCGATCTTGGTAAGATCGAGCTGCAGGTTCCTGTTATTCAGGAGACGAAGCACGACCTTCTCTCCATAGAGTGTGGGAAGCGTGCTCACTCGAAAATCCACTTCGGTTCCACCGACCCTTAACTTGATTCGGCCGTCCTGTGGAATTCGCGACTCGGCGATGTCCATTCGAGACATGACCTTGAGCCGGGCCACCACGGCGCGCCTCATTTCGAGTGGCGCCTGCGAAACCTCGAGCATGGTGCCATCGACGCGCATTCGGATTCGAAAGCGCCTTTCGTAGGGCTCGACGTGGATATCACTGGCTCCGCGCCTGACCGACTCCACAAGGATGCTGTTCACGAACGAGATGACCGGTCCATCGATGTTCGCGTCACCTTCCGCATCATGGATCTGAACCTGCTCGACGGCGGAAGAGGCGCCCTCGGCAGTCGAGTCCTTCTTGAAGCTCTCGATCGCCACGCTCGCCATCGCAACACCGCTATAATGCTTGGAAAGGGCCGTCTCAAAGGCCGAAAAGCTGGTGATCACGGCCTCGACAGTGAGCTTGGTGGCAAAACGAATCTCGTCGAGCTTCTGGAGCTGCGACGGATCACAGATCGCGACGACGAGGACTCCCTGGTTGGCCTGAATCGGAATTGCCCTCGAGCGCCGGACGATTTCCACGGGAACCAGCTTGATCACCTCGGGTGAGATCTCGAACTTGGCAAGGTTGATGCTGGGCAACCCGAACTTCTGGCTGAGGTACTGGACGAGGCGAACCTCGTCGATCACCTTCGAATCAATGAGGTGCTGGACATGGCTTCGCCCGGTCTTCGCGGCCTCTACTGCATCATTCAACTGAGCTGGAGTGATGATGCGATCTTTCGCAAGAATTTCAGCAAGCTGCCGCGACATGACTTCCAGTGTGAGGGGCCGGATAAATCGTGTCAACGCATGCTGGAATGCTGCGCAAATCGGCGTTTAGACAAGAATTTGACGAGCTCGGGCAACGTCCGCCGCAATCTGCGACTGCAGCTCCGCGAAGGATGAAAACTTCTGCTCGCTGCGAATCCTATCGATGAACTCCACCTTCACTTCACGGCCGTAAAGATCAGGAGCCCCCTCCAGCACATGGGTTTCCACGAGCACTGGCGCCGGATGGTCGCCACCGGAATGGAATGTCGGACGAACACCGATATTCGTGACGGCAGCCGCCCGCTCCAGCCCATCCGCCGTCAAACGGGTGGCATAAACCCCGAAGGGCAGGGTCAGCTTTCCTGGACTCTCCAAAGCCAGATTGGCCGTTGGAAATCCCATGGTCCGCCCTCGGCGATCCCCCGGCTGAACGAAACCGCGATAAAAAAACGGTCGCCCCATGCCCAAACAGGCATCGGCAACCCTGCCCTGCCCCAGATGGGTTCGAATCACCGAACTGCTGACGATTTCGGAGGAAACACGCTGGGGCGGCACGACGGTCAGGGTCACGCCCTCCGAAGCACAGAGATTTTCGAGAACCTGCAAATGTCCTGAACGAGCGCGGCCGAAGCTGAAGTCATAGCCGACGACAATCGAACTGGCCTGAAGAGACCTACGGAGGATCGAGCGGAAGAATTCCTCTGGAGGTGTTGCTGCAAACTCAGCGTCAAAGCGCTGCTCCACCACATCGTCCAGCCCCAGCGACAGCAGGATCTCCTTTTTTTCGGAGTAATCCAGCAACAGGGGAGGAGCCCGCTCCGGACGGAGCACCGACTGCGGGTGCGGGCAGAAAGTGAAGGCCAGGGCCACAAGCCCGCGCGAGCGAGCCTGACGAATGCATTCCTGGATGATCTGCTGATGTCCGAGGTGGACACCATCGAAGTTTCCGATGGTGACCACCGAACCTTGATCTTTTGCGCCTGGCGCCATGCTCACGAGATAAACAACATCTCGCGATACTTGGGAAGGGGCCAGTACTCGTCGGCCATCACCGCTTCGAGATCGTCGCAGGAGCGGCGAAGCTCGGCCATTCGAGTGCTCACCGGACCCGCCAGCGCAGCAGCCTTTTCTTCCTCCGTTGCCAGCGACTCTGCACGCTGGAAGGCGGACTCGAGCTCTTCGCGCTTGAGCTTGAGAGAGTTCAGCAACGAGGTCATTTTCTGGAGTGCTTCCGCCTGGGGAGCATCGACACCGGCAGCCCTGCAGGCAGCCACCTCACCTGCAAGCCTGCCGTGATAACCGAATCCCGCGGGAAGGATCTGAGTGTCGACCATCTGGCGGATGGTATCCACCTCGATCAGCAGGTTTTTGATGTATCTTTCGGTGCGCACATGGCAGCGCGAGACCAGCTCGGCTTCACTGAGCACCCCCATTCCGCTCATCAGCTTTCTGGAGGACTCGGATACCATCTGCAGCAGGGCCTCGGGGCTCTTGCGCAGGTTCAGGAGTCCGCGCTTTTCAGCCTCCTTCACCCACTCCTCGCTATAGCCGTTGCCCTCGAAGCGGATGGCCTTCGTTTCGATCGCGATTTCTCGAACCACGTCGAGGATTGCCTCGTCTCGGTCCTTTCCAGCCGCCATTTCGGCCCTCAGGCGCCCGCTGACTTCAGCCATGGCTTCCGCCACCGCGGAATTCAGCACAGTCACCGGAAATGCCGGCGAGGCGGAGGATCCGACGGCTCGAAACTCGAATTTGTTTCCGGTGAACGCAAACGGAGAGGTGCGGTTTCGATCCGTGTTGTCCTTCATCACCTCAGGAAGCTTGTTCACGCCGAGCTTCAATACGGCAGCGTCCGTATTCTTTCCGCTGGCCTCTCCCCGCTCGATCGAATCGAGGATCCGCGTGAGCTGCTCACCCAGGAATACCGAGATGATCGCCGGAGGAGCTTCGTTGGCGCCCAGTCGATGGTCATTGCCCGACGAGGCGATCGCGGCGCGAAGCAGGCCGCCGTGCTTCTGGACACCCCGAAGCACCGATACCAGCACGAGCAGGAACCTCAGGTTTTCGTGCGGAGTGCGTCCTGGCTCGAGGAGGTTTTCTCCTTCATCAGAGCCCGGCCCCGATACGCCCATGGACCAGTTGCAGTGCTTTCCGCTGCCGTTGACTCCGGCAAAAGGCTTTTCGTGCAGGAGCACCTGGAACTGGTGGCGAAGAGAGACCTTGCGCAGCACCTCCATCGTCAGCTGGTTGTGGTCGACCGCAACATTGGCCTCCTCGAAAATCGGAGCAGTCTCGAACTGACTCGGCGCAACCTCGTTGTGCCGGGTCTTCACCGGCACGCCGAGCTTGTACAGCTCGAGCTCCATTTCGCTCATGAAGGCCTGAACGCGCGAAGGAATGCTGCCGAAATAATGGTCTTCGAGCTGCTGGCCCTTCGGGGGCTGCCCTCCGACCAGCGAACGTCCGGTCATGATCAGATCCGGACGATGGGCCACGAAGGCACGGTCGATCAGGAAATACTCCTGCTCCACGCCGAGGGTCGGTGTCACACGCGCCACGGCCGAGTCGCCGATCAGGTGAAGAAGGTCTCGGGCCTTTTCGGAGAGAACTTCCATGCTTCGGATCAGTGCGGTTTTCTCGTCGAGGGCATCACCGTGATACGAAAGAAAGACCGAGGGAATGCACAGGGTCTTTCCGTTCGTCGACTCCATCACGAACACTGGGCTCGAAGGATCCCACGCCGTGTAGCCTCGCGCCTCAAAGGTCGTCCGCATTCCGCCAGAAGGAAAACTCGATGCGTCGGGCTCGCTTTGAATCAGCTGCGATCCCGAAAACTTTTCAATCACGCGCTGCTGGCCATCGAAGGACACGAAGGCGTCATGCTTCTCGGCGGTCGATCCGGTCTGCGGCTGGAACCAGTGGCAGAAGTGGGTGACACCACGCTCAAGAGCCCACTCCTTGATCGACTGCGCGACGGTATTGGCGATTTCCAAATCGAGCTTTTTGCCCGCTTCGATCGTGGACTGGAGCTTTTGAAAGACTTCCTTCGGAAGCCTTCGCTTCATCTGCTCGAGATTGAAAGTGTTTTGTCCGAAGTACTCCGAGATGCGGAGCGGGCGGCCCGCCTCATCCGTCGGAAAAGCGATTTTCCGCGGGCTCCTCGCCTGAATTTCGCGAATTGCCTGAAACCTTGCCGAAGATCCCCACTCGCCGTTCGCCATGCACTCACCCCTTTGGCGAACACATTAGCTAAGGCTTCGTAAAAAGGTAGTGCGAAACGAACCACTCCTGGCCTTTTGCAAAACCCCAGAGCTCGGCGCAGGCCATGTAGAACACCCGCCAGTAGACGCGCCACTTGCGCATTTGGCCAGACCCGTAGGCCGAGGCCAGAAGAGGCTCGATCTCCTGACTGTTTTTGTCCATATTCCGAAGCCAGTCCTCCGCCGTGAGCTCGTAGTGGCGACCATTGACACGCCACTGCTCCGTCAGTCGGAGATGCGACTGAAACTGACCCAAAAGATCATCGGAAGGCATCTGGCCCCCGGTGAAAAAGTACCGCGACATCCAATCAGAATCGCTCTTCGCCTCGAACAGGTACGGAAATCGCGCATGGACGAAGATGTGCACGAAAAGATGCCCTCCGGGACGCAGCCAGCGAGAGATCTTTTCAAGCAGCAGCTCGTAGTTCCGCATGTGCTCAAACATCTCGACCGACACCACACGGTCGTAGGCCGACGCATCGGCCTCGAAATCATTCATGTCGCGGGTGATGATCCGGACATGCTTCCATCCGCGTTTTTCAAGCTGCGAATCAATCCACTGCTTCTGGGTTCGCGAGTTCGAAACGGCGGTGATCCGCGAGTTCGGATACTTTTCCGCCATCCAGAGAGTCAGCGAGCCCCAGCCGCATCCCAGCTCCAGGACGTCCTGGCCATCCTTCAGACGGGCGCGCTCACAGGTGAGGGCGAGCATCTTTTCTTCGGCTTCCGCCAGCGTCTCGCTGCCTGTGTCATAGAGAGCGCAGCTGTATTTCATTCGCGGCCCGAGACAGTACCTGAAGAATTCGGTCGGAACCTCATAGTGCTGCTCATTGGCCGCGCGCGTGTGGACTGCCAGAGGACTGCTCTTGAGCATCCGAACGTACTCGCTGTAACGCTGGCGATTCCTCTCGGCCTCTCCCGAATCGATCTCGACAAGGCGCTCTCGCAATAGCCTGCGAATGCCGAGCCGGATCATCCAGTCCGGAAGAAGATCCTTCTCGAGAGCAGCATCCACCCAGCTCATGCCTGGCCCGCCCTCGAAAGACGGCAAAGATTGCGATTGTTGGGACGAGTAAAGACCATCTGCGCCACGGTGATGTTCCTCATCGCAAAGGCTGCCGCACAGTAGTTGAAGTAGTAGCTCCAGCGGCGGATCTCCCGATCATCATATCCCAACGCACGGATCTCCGCCTGCTTAGATAGCAGAGAACGATTCCAGCGTTCGAGCGTCTCGACATAGTGAAGCCCCATGTCCTCGAACGAATGGAGCCCCAGGTCTCCGGTCTTGCGCAACGCCTCCTGGATCCTTCCGAAGGAAGGAAGCAGGCTTCCTGGAAAAATATGCTTCTGGATCCAGTCCACCCGTTTCCGGAACTCCTCGTACCGCGCATCCGGGCACAGGATGCCCTGGATTCCAAGAAGACCGTCCGGCTTGAGGAGGCGATGGCACTGGAAGAAATAGTCTTCGAAAAACTCATGGCCGACCGCCTCGATCATCTCGATCGAGACGATTCGATCAAAGCGTCCTTCGGTCTTTCGATAGTCCTCGAGGCGGACCTCGACGAGATCAGACAGCCCGCGCTCGGCAATCCGCTTCATGGCCTCTGCGCGCTGCTCTTCTGAAAGCGTGAGAGTGGTGACCTTGCATCCGTACTTCTCTGCAGCACGCATGCTGCAGGCGCCCCAGCCGGATCCGATCTCCAGAATATGGAGGCCCGGACGGACTTCGAGCCGCTCGAGGAGGCGGTCGATCTTCGCCAGCTGTGCGTCCTCGAGCGAGACCTCCGGAGAGCTGAAATAAGCCGAGGAGTACGTCATCGTCGGATCGAGCCAGAGCTTGAAGAAATCGTTCGAAAAATCGTAATGCTCGCGGATATTCTGCCGCGACCCGGACAGGTGATTGGGGCGTGCGAGATGCCGAAAACGATTGACCCAGCCCATCAAATTCGTTGGCGCCCACTTGCGGCGACTGCCAGAAAGGCCGGGGGCATCCTCGACATTGGCGATGAAGAACTCCACCACCTGCGATGGATATTCAGAGATCCACTCGTTCTCGGTGAAGGCTTCACCGAAACCGATGTCGCCGAAAAGCACGCACCGTCGAAAAAAATTCCCATCCACGACCTTCATTGAGGCATCGACACCTCCCGGCTCGCCTGCTCCGATGACCAGATTGCCGCCGTCCGGAAGCTCGATCGAGAGGCGACCCCGGCGCATTCCTGTCAGCGCATGAATGAGCAGCCTTTGATAGATCGTTGCCTTGGGTTGCACGGCGCGGACTTGAGCCTTTTGAAGAGCCATGTCAGTGGGGCCTCATCACCCCGCGTTGAAGGTCTTTCCTGTCATTTTTGGCAAAGTACGGCACCCGCTTGAGAAAGAGCAAGAGCGCATGCCAATGGATGAGGAAAATGATCTGCAGGGTGACGAATGGAAACCGAAGCGTCCTCCAGAGCAAGGAACCAGTCGCACAGGCGGTTCGCGATCCCTCCATCCGAGAAACCAGGATCTTTTCGCCTGCCTTGAAATCATCAACATCGATCAGGAGTCGATCCGCCGGCCATTCGACTCGAAACTCAAATTCCGTCTCGAGGTCGGTGAAGGGCGAGACATAAAAGTGCTTGGGTACCCGCAGGCACCAGTCTCCGCCGTTGTCGGTCACTGGTCCCAGGACGTAGGGTTTCAATTCTCCAAATGTATTTCCGACCTCTGCGACCACCGCGGCGCGTGTGCCATCAGAGTTCCACATGAAATAGAACGATACCGGATTGAAAACGTAGCCAAGAAATCGGGCCTGAGTGAGCAGGATCGCCCGAGATCCATCCCACTCCACTGCGGAATTCCGAACGAGGGCCAGAAGTTCGCGCTTGAGGCTTCCCGGGAGAATTGCCCTGCCTCGCAGGTCCAGGTGGTCGGACTCGAGGAAACGATAAAGACTCCATCGTCCCGTTCCGAGAATTCCGGCTCGAGGTAGACTGGCGGCCTCGTCGAGATCGAGCGCGAACCAGAAGAATCGGTACTTCAGGCGGTGGCGTCTCGGCCAGAGCCGCACATGCAGGATGCTGCAGTCATAGAGTGATGACTGCTTCAGTTCCAAAAGTCCGCTCCCAGCAGCTGCCGGCACAGCCCGACGGAAGACATCAGGGCATCCTCGTGGAAACCGTATCGAAAATAGCTGCCGCAAAAGTACGTTCGAGTGCTCGCCCCTTCGCGGTTCAGTCCAGGCAGCTCCGACTGCGCGCGGACTGCATCCAGGCTGAATAGCGGATGGTCATAACCAATGCGCTGAAGCACCTTCGATTCATCGATTTTTCCGGGATCATTCAGGCTCACGATGAACTCGTGTCTTCCCTGCTCTTCGCCGGGCAGCGACTGGAGCCGATTCATCCAGTAATGCGTCGATGCTGCCCCATCCTTCTCGACGCGATAATTCCATGAGGACCAGGCACGGCGACTTCGCGGAAGCACCGAGGTATCGGTGTGGACGACCGTCGGATTGGGCTGGTACCGAAAAGTGCCGAGAAGTGCTGACTCTCGGGCTGTCGGCGAATCCAGAAGTGAAAGAGACTGGTCAGCATGGCAGGCCAGCACGACCGCATCAAATCGCGACTCAGTGCCTGAGGCGGTGCGAAGGGTGACTCCTTCATCCGAGCGCGCGACCCTGAGCACGGCGTCTCCGCTCCGAATACGGTCGGCGAACCCGGCGGTGATCCTGCTCACATAGGAGCGGGATCCGCCCGTCACCGTTCGCCAGGGGTGCTGCGTGTGCAGACCCAGAAAACCATGGTTATGAAAGAACCGGATCAAGGTCAGGGCCGGAAACTCCAGCATCCGGTCGCGGGGAGTGCTCCACACGGCCGAGCTCATCGGCACCAGGAAGCGATCAAGAAAATCCTCGCCGAGCCGATGATGATCCACGAACTCGCGAACAGTCATCGCCTCGATTCGACGCTCGAGCGCAGCATCGCGCAGGTGCCTCACCGCTTCGGTGTTGAATCGATCGATCGCCAGCAGCATTCGCCAATGGCGCGGGCTGAAGAGGTTCCGCCTCTGGGCAAAGAGCTCGTTCCACCCTGACCCGCAGTACTCGAGTCGGGCAGGACGATACTGGACGCTGAAGGACATGTCGGTCGGCTGGGTGGCAACCTCGAGCTCACCAAACAAGCGAGTCAGGCAAGGGTAAGTCACCTCGTTGTAGACCATGAAGCCCGTATCGAAGATCGCCTGGCCGCGCGGAGCATTCACCGTGATCGTGTTGGAGTGCCCGCCGATTCTCGAGTCCTTCTCGAACAGCGTGACCTCATGTGAGCGGCCCAGAAAATAGGCGCACGACATCCCGGCAATTCCACTTCCGACAACGGCAATCCTGCTTCCGGTTTTCATGACCCTCCTTCCGGTTCCTTCTGAAGCAAGGCCAGGATCCGCTCCACTTCATTCAAGGTGGTCTCCATCCGGCTGCGCGCCTCCTGCTCCTGGAGCGCGCCTGAGAACTGAAGTGCTTCGGAATATTCGAGGATGTTCTCAATCCTCTGCCAAAGCACCGAATCGGGCATCCAACTGCCGTCATGCGATGCCTCTTCGATCTGGCGTCGAATCTCAGCACGAGACCATGCCCGTGCCGGCAGAGACAGGCGTGATTCCAGCTCAGAATACAATCCCTGCGCGATCGACTGGTAAAAAGCCACGAGCTCGCCTGCGGAAAACCGATCGGCCCGCGCACACTGGCTCCGCAAGGCTGTCCAGGGCGTGCTCGCCGATCCGCGTCGTTGGCGGGTCAGCGCCGAGCGAACCGAACCGAGCAGGTGTCGACGACGCCAGATCTTGTGCGCTCCGACTCCAGCGAGAAGGAGGCCACTGAGAAGAACCAGCGCCTGGACGATCCACTGTGCGAGAGGAGATGACATTGAACGCCGACCCGTCCATTGTTCCGGAAGGAGGAGACCATCACCGCCCGGCGTGATGGATGATGTCGTCGACGACGTGGCGGAACTCGACTTTGGAACAAAACCGTCCCCCTGTCCCTCCACGACAATGTCGAGCGCGGGAGCCTTTTTCGTGCGGTAGGCGCCCTCCTGCGGCGAGTAGTAGGCGAGTTCCTGCTCCGGAAGCGTGAAGCTGCCCCCCCGTCTCGGGATCAGCAGGATCTCGAAGATCTTTGCCGAAACTCCGCCTGGAGAGCCGGCCACCCTGGACTTCGTCTCGTATACCTCCAGATCAGCAGGCCACTTCACCGGCGGTTGCCCGATGGCAGCCGTGTTGCCGCGTCCTTCGATCTTGAGTACCAGCGTGACCGGTTCATTCACCCGGACCGTGGTCTTGTCGACCGTGGATGTGATTTCGAAGTCACCAACCCCACCTGCAAAGGCTGCCGGACGACCATCGAGCGGCAGGGGCTGTACCTCAACAGGCACCGGATCGGAGCGATGGCTCCACACGCGCGGCTGTAACTGCTGCATGAAGTTCTGCAGTGCATCTTCGATCGGATCCTGAGAGTCCGCAATTCCGCCGGGCGGTGCAAAATAATTGCCCTTGATCGCCATCGAGTCGATGGACAGCCTGCCCTCCTTCAGTGGATAGGCGGCATAGCGCGCGAGGAGCACGCGCTCATACGCCACTCCGTCCAGGACCACCGATTCTCGATCAGTCAATCGCTGACCGAGGATCGGAAGTTCAAGATCTTCGCGAAGGAATCCATCGAGCACCGGATACTTGTCGACCTGGATGTTGTGGGCGCGTACCCGCTGGTAAAGGAAGTAGCTGACGACAATCTGCTGGCCCTTGACCACTCGGGCATGGTCCACCTCGGCGCGAATGAAAAAGGGAATCGTCGCTCCGCGCGGGCGCTTGCCCGCGCCGCGAAGACCCACGCCACTGCCGCCGTAACCCTGCGGAGGCGGAGTTCCTCGACCTCCTGCGGAGACAACCACGCGAATCGGCGGATGAGAGAATGTGCGGCCACCGGCCTTGAGCTGGATGCCCGAAATCGTCAGCTCGCCGGTCCGGTTTGGACGAAGGACTTTCGTGAATTGCCTGTTGTTTCGTGCTCCAAACTTGCCGTTCTCGTAATACGACTCGACGAACACGCTCGAGTACTGGTTGACGAGGTCGAAGTCGGGCGCCTGAAACTCGGGCTCCTCGGATCCCCCCATGCCATCGGTCACGATGCGGAACTTCAATGCGACGGACTCGTCCTGCCCGATCGTGGCGCGATCCACGGAAGCCTGAAAAACCGGGTCGCCGGCGATCGCTGCCGAAGCCAGAACCGCGATGAACACCGACTGATGCAGGAGCGTCCGGAGAGTCTTCACGCGTCACCAGTCCTTATCATTGTTCGCCTGTCGTGCTCCACGCTGTTTCTTGAGCTTGGCCTGAAGCTGCTTTTCGCGAGCAGAGAGCTCGGACATGACCCGTTCGGAATCTTCCGGACTCATCTTGTCGGATTTGAACTCCCGGCGGCGGCTCACCGAGGGGTCTTCATACTGGCGGGCATTTTGTGGCTGCTTCTGCTCGTTCTTGTCCTGGGAGCCGCCTTCAGACTGCTGTTGCTGCTCGCCGCTCTGGCCACCCTTTTGATCTTGCGACTGCTGGCCCTTCTGCTTCTGTTGCTGCTGTTGCTGTTCCTGAATTTTCTGGATTCGTTTTCTCGCCTCAGTTGCCAGCGCCTCGTCTTTGGCCAGCTCTGCCATCCTCACTGCGGCGGCAAAGCTCCTGAGCGCACTTCCCTCCTGCTTGTCCAACTCATAGGCAGAACCCAGGTTGTAGAGCGAACGCGCGGAAAGTGCTGCATTACCCTCCATTCCCGCTCCCCGGGCGGCCTTTTCAAAGCTGTGGATCGCGGACCGGCCGTCGCCCTTCTTGAGCTGAACGACTCCGAGGTTGAATTGCGGCTCCACGCTCGATGGATCCGCGGACTGCGCTTCTCCGAACTTCTTCTCTGCTTCCTGTACCTCTTCCTTCGAGAAAAGCTTCAGTCCTTCACGGTTCTTGACGTAGCTTTCAATCGGTGTCGCTGCATCGGCGCGCCCTGAAAGCAGCACTACCAGCAGAAAAACGAGAGCGGAGTAGCTCTTCGCGCCTGCGATCGTGGTCAGAGGCAGGGCCAGCTCGAGCACGAACAGCACGACTGCAATCGCCAGCGGCCACTGATAGCGGCTGATCGGCACACGAGTCTTGCGTTCCTGGAACTGCTTTCGGTCCAAAGCGCCCAGCGCCCCCAGGACTTCGCGAACCTCGGACTCCGACTGGCTCATGTTCCAGTACTTTCCTGAGCCATCGGCCGCGATACGCTCGAGGCTCGTCGAATCGAACCGACTCACCACGGGCTCGGCGCCCTGACGTTTGTAACCCTCGAGCTTACCCATCTCATCGCGAATCGGAATGGGCCCGCCCTTTTCGGTACCCACTCCAAGGACGAAGAGCTTCACTCCCTTTTTTGCCAGCTGGGATGCCGCTTCCGCAAAAGCCGCCTCGTGGTCCTCGCCGTCACTGATGAGGACGACGGCCTTCGAAGCCAGACCCTGGCGCTCGGCCTCGGAGTCCGGAGACTCCGCTCCTCGATCGAGCGCCGCAAGTGCCGTCGTGAGCCCAAGACCGATGTCGGTGCCCTGGTTCAGGACGGACGAGGGCCCGAGAATGTCGACGCTTTCGACGACGTAATCCAGATCCGTCGTCAGCGGACAGGCGACGTAACTGCTCGACGCAAATGCCACGACCCCTACTCGGTTTCCGGCCATCTGGTCGATGAAATTCCGAATCCAGTGTCGGGCCTTCTTCATCCGTGACGGAACCACGTCTTCCACATCCATGCTCCGCGACACGTCGAGCACGATCATGACGTCCACTCCGCTCGCACGCACGGTCTCCTCGCGATGGCCCCATTGAGGTCGAGCCATGGCAAGAACCACGAAGGCGAGGCCGAGGCAAAAGAGAGTCGCCTTGTGGAGCCGGGCCCGTGGGCGCCAGCCCGGAACCAGCCTCGACCAGAACTTCGGTGCGATCCAGGATCCAAATAGCAGGGTCTGACGCGCGAGGTCCCAGCGCAGGACCAGAAAGAGCAGCGCGGGAAGCAGAAGCAGCAGCAGATTTTTCGGCGCGCCGAAGGTCACAGGGCAAACCTCCAGAGCAGGCGAGAGAGCAGGAGCTCCACCAGGAGCACTCCGATTCCCAGGATGAGCGGCAGCGAGAAGCGCTCTTCATGGCGCACCTCGCTCTTGGACTGGATCACCGTCTTTTCAAGGCCGTCGATTTCCTTGAACACGGATCCGAGCGAGCTTTCTTCGGTGACTCGATAGAACTTGCCCCGGGTCAGCTCGGCGATCTTCTTCAGCAGCTCGGGGTTCAAGGCGTTATCGAAGTACTGATAGGTGGTGACTGGATTGCCAAACACTCCCTGGGTGCGGATCGGAAGCCGAACCCGGCCTTCGCGACCGATGGCAATGGTGTACACGCGGATTCCATAACCTGCCGCCAGCTCGCCTGCAGTTCCGGGGTCCACCTGTCCTACGTTGTTGTCACCATCCGTCAGCAGGATGATCACACGACTTTTGGCAGTCGAATTCCGGAGCCGGTTGATGGCCAGTGAGAGTCCATCACCAATGCCCGTTCCGTCCTTGAGGATGCCGATCTTGGCATCTCGAAGGGCCTTGAGCACCAGCCCATAATCGAGTGTCGGCGGCGCAAGCGTCAGCGGCTCTCCCGAGAAGATCAGAAAACCGATTCGATCATTCTCACGCCCCTTGATGAACGCCTCCATCGTCTCCTTCGCGACATCAAGCCGCGGACGATCAGCCAGGTCCTCGATGTTCATGCTCGCCGAGACGTCCATCACCATCATGATGTCGATGCCCCCCACCGACCGATCGGTGCGAGTGAAGCTGGCCTGGGGACGGGCAAGCGCCAGAAGCAGAAGCGCCACTCCGAGGAGCCGAAGCAGCACGGAATAGGGCACCGGATCACGCGCGCCGGCCTTGGCAGCAACGGGAATCGGAAAAGCCAGGCTCGGCGGCGAATTGCGGGCAACCCAGATCCTGAAAAGCAGGAAGAGCGGAATCAGCGCCAGCAGGAATGGCCAGGACTCAAACCGCATTCACTCCTCCGGTTTTGGGTGCCGCCTGGCGCGTGGCCCGGATCCAGCCCCTCGCCTCCTCCAGGATCCAGGAGCACTCCTGTTCCTCAGGAACGAAGTCGGTGAATTTCACTCGATCCAGCTTCTCGAAGAGAGATGAAAGGCCGCCAAGGCGTTCGCGGTCGATACCTCTTTCGCTGAGGCCGAGCAGCATTTCGCGAGTAGTCGATTCAGCGGCATCGAAGCCAAAACGCCTTTCGATGTACTTTTTCAGGGCTTCCGAAACTCCGAAATAATGCGGCTTGAACCGCTGTTCGGCCCAGAGACGCTGCTGTTCCAGCATCTCGAGCAGGCGCAGGGCCTCTTCATCTTCAGGCAGGCGTGCACGCGACGGCTCTGAAGCCTTCAAGGGGGGACGCTTGCGAAGTTTTCGGCTCGTTCTCCAGAGGACCGCAACGACCACTCCGGCAAGTATCACTCCGATCGCCAGCAGGGCGATGATCCACGACCAGGGCAGGCGCATCGCCACCGGAGGAAGAAAGTCCGGAGCCTTCTTCGAGAGTTCTTCTGCCGATGCTGCCGGAGCAACACTCATTTTGACGGGCCTGGTGACGCCCAGGACGCGCTTCTCCGCATCGCGAACAGCCAGCGCAGGCAGCTCCACTTCTCCCGGCCGGATCGGAATCACCGAGAACGCCGACGTGGCATCATCCTTGGGATGCGAATAGACCTCCCATCCCAGCTCCGAGAGCGATCTGCCCTCCTCGGCAGGAGCGATCTCCACGGCACTGGTGGGTGGCTTTTGTTCTCCGATCCATCTGAATCGCAGGATGTCACCCACGCGAATGGGCGGGTCAACCTTCTGCGACTGCGGCGCACTATAGTATCGCTCCGCAAGAAACACGGGTGCAGCATCTGACGCGGACCAAGCGACAGTTGCGGCGCCGGCAGCTGAGAAAAACAGTGCGAGGGCGAACAACATCTTCATCTACGTCTCCTCGCGCGGGCATTGAAGAACTTGACGAGCAGGTCGGCCGGGTCCTGGAGCGTATCAATTCGAACCGACTCCACCTTTCCAGCCTTCCACGCTGATTCCGTGTCGGTCCGGTGCGACTCGTGAAAATCCTTGAGCCAGCGCTGGAAAATGTAGGACCCCGGATCAACCACCTGGGTGCCCCCGCCCTCCGGATCGACCACCTTCAGGAACCCTGATTTCGGCATTCCGGACTCGAGGCGATCCGACACATGGATGGCCACGACATCATGCCTGCGCGCGAGCCGTCGAAGAGAGATGTCGTACTCCTCATCGATGAAATCACTCACGACGATCACGATGCCCTTGTGCTTCATGACTCTTCCGGCCATCTCGAGCGCGTCGGCCAGGCAGGTTTTCCTACCTCGAGGCCGATGTTCGAAGAGCTCGCGGAGGATCCGCGAGACGTGGTTCTTGCCCTTCTTCAGGGGCAGCACCTTTTCGACCTGCTCTGAAAAAAGAATCATCCCGGTCTTGTCGCCCGACATTGCCGCCGCATAGGCGAGCATTCCCGCGACCTCGGCAGCAGCCTCCGATTTGAGCTTCTCGCGGCTGCCGAATGCGAGGCTTGCCGAAGCATCGACCACCAGAAGGACCGAGAGCTCTCGCTCCTCCTCGAACTTTTTCACGAGCGGCTCGCGCGTGCGCGCGCTCACCTTCCAGTCGATGTGCCGGATGTCATCGCCGGGAACATACACCCGGTGCTCCGAAAACTGCACGCCCTGGCCCTTGAACGAGCTGCGAAAGCCGCCGCTCATCAGGTCGTCGAGCAGGCGCCTCGTCGAGAATTCGATGGCCCGGATCTTCCGGATCTGGTCGCTCGCCAGCATGGCTCCTCCGCGTGCCTCACGGCACCTCAACACGTTCGAGGATCTTCTGGATGATCTGCTCGCTCGAAACTCCGTCGGCCTCCGCTTCGAAGGTCACGAGGATGCGGTGCCGGAGCACGTCGTAGGCAATCGCCTTCACATCTTCGGGAGTGACAAAGCCACGATGTTCGATGAACGCATGCGCGCGTGCCGCCCTGGCCAGCGCAATCGTCGCTCGCGGCGAGGCGCCGACCTGGACCATCGACTTGAGCTGGGGCAGTCCGGAGCGTTCCGGAAACCGGCTCGCAAACACGATGCCCAGGATGTAGTCCTTGATCTTCTCGTCCATGTAGATCCGCGAGGCCACTTCTCGGGCCTGCAGGATCTGCTCGGGCCTGCAGACCTTGGCGGCCTTCGGAGCATCGACGCCGCTCATCCGGTTCAGGATGTTCTTCTCTTCGGAGATGTTCGGATAACCGACCTTCACCTTGAAGAGGAAACGGTCAAGCTGGGCTTCCGGCAACGGATAGGTGCCTTCCTGCTCGATCGGGTTCTGCGTAGCGAGAACGATGAACGGATCGGCCATCTTATAGGTCGTTTCACCGATGGTCACCTGGTGCTCGCCCATCGCCTCGAGCAAAGCGCTCTGCACCTTGGCAGGAGCACGGTTGATTTCATCGGCCAGCACGAGCTGAGTGAAGATCGGGCCCTTCTTCGGCGTGAAATCGCCGGTTTTCGGGTTGAAGATCATCGTGCCGATCAGGTCGGCAGGCAGGAGATCAGGCGTGAACTGGATTCGCTGAAACTGCGCGTGGATGACATCAGCGAGCGTCTTGATGGTCAGTGTCTTCGCGAGGCCGGGAAGTCCTTCAAGGAGGACATGGCCGTCGCAAAGAAGAGCGAGCAGGAGTCGTTCGAGAAGCACCCGTTGTCCTACGACAACCTTCGATGTCTCCGCGAGGAGCTCATCGACGAACTGGCGGCGTTGGCGGATTTCTTCCGTGAGGCTGCGGACATCAGTTGGAATCTGGGACATAAATCCCATCTTCCGGCTCCGGCGGGACCGCCGTCAAGCAACTCAGCGAGGATCCGGAAGGGCTCGACGCGCCAGGCGCAGCAGATCCTTGAGATCGCCATTGCCGGATGCCCGGCCGATAGCGGCAAGAAACCGTCGCACGCCGTCAGGATCTCGCTCAATCCAAAGCAGGTACTCATGGAACTGACCCGCCGAGAGCTGGCTGCCGACATATTGACGGAGCTCCCGAGCAGCCTGGGCCGTTCTCGGATCCTTCTCGGTGAGGAATTCAAAAGCCCGATCCACGAGCTCGGATGCTCCCAGCCCTGCGTAATCGGGGTTCGACTCGAGCAGGCGCTTCCGACGAAGGAACTCCTCCCACGGAGCTTTCATGTCGATTGTCGAGAAAACCGAGAGCATTCGGATGGCATCGACGCTGAGCGCCTTTCCATCGACCCTGGTCCGCAGGATTTTCTGCACGATCTCATCGAAATCGCGTCGAGAATCGAGGTCCTCCTGCGACTGGGGCTGCCACGACTCGAAAGACCGTATCGTCGAGGAAACATCTGCGGAGACCAGAAGATCGCCGGCAACCGGCAGAACCTGTAGCACCTCGGGCCGATGGCTTGAGAAGATCATCGACGCATTGTGCACGATTCCATCGGCAAGGACCGGCGACCTCATCGCGGCAACTCCGTAAAGCAGCGCTTCGCGAAGCTGTGCCTGTCCCTGGGGGCGCGAAAGCAGGTCGTAGCCGAAATCAAAGAGTGAAAAAAAGAACCGATTTCCCGGATCGTTCCGGAAAACGGCATTTGCCGCGGACGCTGCGGCAGGCTGCATCGAGCCCGCGATCAAACCCTGGATGGCGGAATCCAAGGCTCGGTCGCCCTCGCGCGGCCCTTGATTTTCAGAAAGCACGGCCAGGCGCACCCCGCGCGAAACCTGGCGGAATGCTCCGAGCCTCGCGAGTTTCGGCCCGATGGACAGATTGTTCTTCCATCCATCGCTTGTTCCTCGGTCGCTCGCGGGAGTGCTCGACCAAAGCTGGTAGAGGATGTCGCGGAGAATCTTCAGGCCGCCCCGATAAGGCCCCTGCGAATCGGGAAGATTCCGCTCGATGATCGACACGATCTGACTGAGGTTGAAGACACGCGCCTTCACGTCGAGCGGTATCAGTGAGATGCCGCGCTGGCCGGTTCGACCTCGCGGACAATCCGGAAGATCCGGAAAGCCCAGCATGCTTTCCGCCAATCCCTGGGTGCTCTTGATTTCTTCGAAGGCTTCTCGAAGGGTCTGTGGCCGGCCTCCGCGCGAATACATCTGCTGGATATCCGCCGGCCAGAGGCTCCTGGGCTCGTCACCCCAGGCCCTGCCCACGAGTCCGAGAAACTTCAGCGCATAGTTTTCTGGCAGCATGAAGTTGAAGTCCGCGTTGATCACGAGCATCTCGAAAAGGTCGAGCGTGCTTGCCATCTTGAGGCGCGGATTCTCCTCGCCCGGATAGAAATACGGAATCAGGTGCCAGTCAGTCGCACGAAGGGCCAGCCAATCTCGGAGCTCGCTCCAGTGGTGGAGCCGCCCCTGGGTCGGGCGCTCGCCCGCTCCAAGCGACATCATCCGAAGGAAGTCGACGAGCTTCGCCAGCACCGGCCCCTGGGACGGGTCCGAAAACTTCTGTGCCACGGAAGCCAGCTCGTCGCGGAGCTCCCTTTTTCCCCAGCCATAGCGAGGACGACCTGAAGCGTTGACCTGCCACGCTGAAATGGCCCGGCCGTAATCGCGCACGAGCTGATCCGCGCGCATCGCCTGGTCGGCAGGACGAGCCAGGCACTCATACTGCCAGAGCGGAGCCTGGAAGGGCTTGACCGGAAATTCCACCGTGTCGGTGAAAGGCGTTGCAGCAGGCAGCGTCTTGGTGACGCTGTTCACGAAATCCAGCGCTCCAGGCACGGCATCACCGGTGACGAGTTCTCCTCCGAACTTCTGGAACCGGACGAGCGAATCTCCTGCCTTGCGAACCACGCCACCAATCACGTCGATGAGTGGCGAAAGGAGCGTTGACGGAGCCGAACCGCGACCGCCTGCGAAGTCATAGCTGAGCCACCACGGAAGGAGATCCACCCCGCGGAAGAGTGTTCCTTCGTCATACAGGTTGAAGAAGCTTCGGATGAGCTGTTGGATCGCCGTCGGGCTCAGGTCGACTGACCGAACCTGGTCCAGCCAGTGATGGAGCAGCGGCTTTCCATTCGAGGTTTTTTCGCCTCGCAGGTACTGGAAGACGCTGACGATATCCGAGTGTTTTCCATCCGAATCCAGGCATTGCAGGTAGTTGTCCAGAGATTCGGCATGCGCGGGATTTTCATACTGATCCAGCCTGACGGTGGGAGAAAGTCCGCTGCAACCTTTCCAGTCCGGCAGGAGCTGTGGAACCACGGCCACCAGATCCTGTCGGCTCCAGTGATGCGCACGCAAAAGTGCCGGATCAAACGCCGGGACTTGGCGATTCTCCACCCGGCCCGCAGCTTCGCCCTGGGCGGCAAACTTGGAGAAGACGCGAACGGTCGCGCCAATGACGTCCTTCAGCCGACCATCCTCGGAGCGGGTCATCTCTCCGACGAGCCGAATGGCACCTTCAAATTCCTCCGGGTGCCTGCGGGCTGTCTTGAAGATCGCCTCGAAGAAGTCGCGATTCTGCTCCGGACTCCTGAGCATGCCCACGATCACGTCCTGGATCGGATGGACATTGTTCATGAGCAGCACCCGGCGCATGCTTCGCAGGGCCGGGGCGAAAATATCGTCCCGTTGCGACATGAACTGGCTGAAGCCCTGCATCAGATCGGCAATCACGCCTTCATCCGCTCGGATGACCGTATCGTAAAGCACGTCGTAGATCGACGCTCCCCCCAGCTCGGGCCGGCTCTCGACCAGGAAAGAAAAGAACTGCTGCCACTTGGCGCGATCCTCCTGCCGAATCGAGGAAACCAGCAGGTAGAGATCCTCCATTGCTCCGCGGCTCGTCATCTCCGAGAGAATCGGCATCAGCTCGATCATCGGCGACGGCAGCGAGGAATGCACTCCCGCGCCGGTGCCCTCTCCGCCGAGAGCGTCGACCAGAAGTTCCGCCGAGCCGTTCCGGTAAAAGGATTTTGCAAATTCTACTGCGGTAAAGAGCGTGTCGGTCGACGACAGCGACTGGAGAGCGGAGTAATGCTTCGATAGCGCATCCGGAAATTCACAGATCGAATTCAGGAGCGAAAGGTTGAGCAAATTCTCCCGTCGCAGGAAGTGATCCGCGTCTTTCGTCGATCGGCTGGAAAGCTCGCGGAGCACGAACATCACTCCGTTCGGAACGACTTGCGTGCCCTTCAGGCAGGCGATCGGAGCATGCATGCCATTGACCAGGCCCAGGAGATCACGGAAACGCTCGGCATCACGGCGCGGCCCCACTCCAAGGATCCGCGACTCACGCGCGCTCAGCTGGTTTGACAGTGCAGAAAACCTGGCCACGCTTTCTCGAAGATCTCCTGCAGGAGAGAGGCTGAGCGAAAAGTCATCCAGCACCATGAAGAGAGAGCCGTCGGCAATGGCGCGCAGCACTCGACGATCGACGTCCACCCTTCCCGGAGCACGCTGTGCCCGAATGTAAGCCATGATCGCGGCGGCCATCTCGTCGAGGGTCAGTGGAGACTGGCCGGGAACGCGCAGGCGGTCCTGGAGGCTCTTGAATGCCGGTGATTCAATCGTGGCAACCAGTGCCTCGAAACTGCGCGACAGCTTTTCTGCATCCAGATCCCGCGCGATGATTTCGAGTGCGCTGTAGATCCTCGTGTCGGCCTTTGCCATCAGCGCCAGGACACTTCGGATCCACGCATCATTTCGAATCAGTCCGCCGATCTGGTCGAGATCTTCAGCAAGAAGACCTTGGGCCGCCCATTGGGCAAACGTCTTCTCGAACTGGTAAAGGTAGACGGGGTTCTTGAAGAACTGCTCGTTGCCAACTCGCACGAGCGGCAGCAGGTCCTCGTCACTCATCAGATCGGTGAGCTTCTGGATCTCGGAAAGAGACCCATTGGAATTCAAGCATGCGAGGAGTTCACGAAATTGCGGAACACTCACGTCGCTCGAGCGGATGTCGATGTTCGCGCAGAGTGAATTGTCGGGGCGATAGGGCTTTTGAGCCAGGACGGAAGCGTCCTTGCCGTCCGAAAAAAGCCCCATGGAACAGGCGCTGAGCCCTAGCGACGAGGTCGCTACAACCAGGAGCGCACGGAAGCCTGCGCGGGGACGCATCCACGCAAACCGGCGGAAAAAGCGACTGTTGGCGGCGCTCAGATCCATAAGCGGCCAGACCCTCCAATAATGGTCTTAACTAGTCAACTATTTTAAGCCCCTTCACAAAACGGGAAAATCCCTTTTAGATCAGAAGCTTGGTCCGCCTTTTTCCACGGTCCTTTGCGGATAAACGGGCATACCTGAAGACTCTTCGGCAAGATTCACGAAAAGCGTGAATTCTCCGACCCAGCCCAGCTTGACGGTATCCGTTTCACCCGCGCGATTCTTGGCGATGATGATCTCGGCAATGCCCTTCTGCTCGGTTTCCTTGTTGTAGTAGTCTTCGCGGTGAATGAAGACGACCATGTCGGCGTCCTGCTCGATGGCTCCCGATTCGCGAAGGTCGGAGAGCATCGGACGCTTGTCCTGGCGGTTCTCCACGCCACGATTCAGCTGCGACAAGACAATGATTGGAACGCCGAGCTCCTTGGCGAGCTCCTTCAGTCCGCGGCTGATGCCCGAAATTTCCTGTTCGCGGTTCGACTCCTTCGACGATGATTTCGAGCCCTTCATCAGCTGCAGATAGTCGATGACGATCAGGTCGAGACGCTTTTCCATCGCCAGCAGGCGGCGACAACGAGCACGCACATCCATGACCGTGAGCGAGCCGGAGTCATCAATGGCGATACGGCATTTCGAAAGATCGTCGGCGGCCTGGGCCAGTCGCTGCCAGTCACGATCCAGCAGCCTGCCCTGCTTCAGGTTTCGCGCGTTGATCCGGGCCAGTCCGGAAATCATCTTGAAGCAGAGTTCTTCCTTCGACATTTCAAGCGAGAACAGCGCCACCACCTTCCTGTCCTTGACCGCGGCATGCTGAAGCGCCGAGAGGAACCAGGAGGTCTTACCCATTCCGGGTCGGGCCGCGAGGACGACAATCTGACCGGGATGAAGGCCGGTGGTGAGCCGGTCGAAATCCTTGAAGCCCGTCGAGACACCAGTGACTTCCTGCTTCTGGTTCGCGAGCTCCTCGATCCGAGTCATCGCGCCAACGAGAAGCTCCGTCATGGTCGAAAAGGTCTTGTTGCTCTTGGTATCCGAGACCCCGAAGACGCGCTTTTCAGCGTCGTCCATGAAGGCTTCCATGTCCTCGACCGGACCGTAGGATTCCTCGACGATATCCGTGCAGGTATCGATCATTCGACGCAGCTGGGACTTCGAGCGAATGATTTGCGCATAATGCGCGATATTGGAGACGGCAAAGGTCTCCTCGAGCAGGGTGGTGAGCGCCGAGGCGCCGCCGACGGCCTCGTACCATTGGCGGTCCTTGAGGCCGTTCGTCAGCGTGAGAAGATCCACCGGCTCATTCCGGTGCGAGAGCGCCAGCACGACTTCAAAAATCTTCTGATGGGCTGAATGGTAGAAATCGCGCGCCTCGACGCCAACTTCGATCACCTGATAGATGGCTTCGTTCTTGAGAAGGACGGCACCCAGAACCGAGCGCTCGGCCTCGAGGCTATGCGGAGGAATTTTCGCGCTTTGCCGAGAGCCGGGTTGGTACGCGGGCGGCTGCTCCTGTCCAAGAAAGGCCCCCATGTCCCATGGAGGCAAGGACCCACCACTCCCCTGGTTTCCATGACCGACATTCATTGAACTTCCCCCAACTGCAAGTCACCAAAAAAACGGGCATCTCCGAGGACTCGAAGATGCCCGCTCAAATCAAAACACGATTCCGGGCGATCCGGATCAGACTTCCTTGGTCACGACGACCTTGATAGTCGCGCTCACTTCGGGAAGGAGCTTCACGGCCACGCTGTGCGTGCCGAGAGTCTTGATCGGATCAACGATCTGCACCCAGCGACGCTCGACCTTGTGCCCGGCCTTGGCCAGCGCGTCGGCGACGTCGCCTGCACTCACTGAGCCGAAAAGCTTGTCGTGCTCGCCCACCTTGCGGGCCAGCGACACGATGACAGTCGAAAGCAACTTAGCCTGCTCTTCAGCGGACTTGCGCATCTCCTGCGCGCGCTTTTCGAGCAGCTTCTTATTGTGCTCGATCGCACGAACGTTGCTTTCGTCAGCGATGAAAACCAGGTTGTGGGGAATCAGGAAATTCCGGGCATAACCGTCGGACACCTTGACGATGTCACCAACTCGACCCAGATTTTCGACGTTTTCGCGAAGAATGACCTGCATTTGAAAGTCCACCTTTATCAGTAAATTGAGATGGTCATGACTGCCTGAGTTTGGCTCGAAAGTCAAACCACAGGTCGAAAAAGCCCAGCGCCAAAACCAGCGGAAGCATCAAGGTAAACACGAGGAAAAAGGCCAACGCCCGGACCAATCCTCGAAGCTTCCACAGGTCAAAAACCCCGCTCAGAATAGCCAGGCCCTGAAGCCCATAAAACGCCAGAAGGATCTTGAGCAGGTTGCCAGAAGCATCCGCCGCCGCTCCGGAAAGCACCAAAGCCCCGAAGCCCGAGGCGATCGTCGGCCACACCAGCCATTCGGGATTTTTCCAGAGCCGATGAAAAGCAGATGAAATCGCCAGCCGTTCGCGGATGCGCGCCGGGTTGAGTCGGAGCATCAGAGTCATGGCCACCCAGCATTGCAGCAGGATGGCAATCGATGCGCTTGACGGCAGGTTCCGAATCCACTCTTCTTTTTGAAGCGCCCAATCTGCCGGATCCATCGTTCCGGGCGGAGACTGCGCCATCATCTGCTCGCCGAGCCAGTCGAGGCCGCGCGCCAGCTCCGTCCACGGCGACACCTGCGCTACCGTGGCCCAAGTGATCACTGCAACAAGGAGCACCACCGCAAGTCCCACGGCACTGCTCGATAGCAGCCGAAAGAGCGCTTGAGGCGCCTCCTCCGCCTTGTTTTTCGAGCGACCGGAAAAAAGAACCGCAAGCTCTGAAATCAGCCAACTCGTTGCGGCGGTAAAAATAGCGTACCCGACCAGCCCAGGCCAGCTGGACAGGACGAAAACCAACGCCATGTTCAGGAACGTGGCTCCTGCGGCCGCCACGCGGCCACGCGTGAGGCGCACGAAAATCAGCGGCAGCGGGGCCACCACCGATAGGAAAAACGTGAGGTAGAGCAACGCACTCGAGAGGACGAGGAGCACGCCTCCCGACAAATGACGAGGGCCCATTCCCGTCCTTCGCTGCTGCGAAGGTTCGGAAACGGGCCCCGTCTTGGACTCTGGTCCAACACCGTGTCCGCTGATCTGAGATGGCGTCAGACCGGGTTCCACGGACATCGGATTAGAAACCGGACGAAACGTAGCCAACGAGGGCGATGTTGCGAGCGCGCTTGACCGCAGAGGTCAGCTTGCGCTGGTGCATCGCGCAGTTGCCGGAAATCCGGCGCGGCACGATCTTGCCGTGCTCGGAGACGAACGACTGCATCATGCGGACATCCTTGTAGTCCATGATGTATTCGTTGTCGGAGCAGAAGCGGCACACCTTCTTGCGATGGAATCCACCACCACGACGACCGCCGCGATCATCTCCGTCCTTACCTTCGAAACCGCGATCTTCGCGACCGCCCATTTCAGCCTTGTCTTCTCTCTTGAAAGCCATGTGAAACCTCTAAGTATCCTTTGGAAATTAAACTTCTTCGTCAGCAGCAGTGGCCGGCTCGATCGTGCGCTCGACCGAGTCCTGGCGGTAACGACGATCGCTGTAGCCCGCGCGCTCTTCACGACGAGCTTCACGCTCTTCTTCGCGCTTCTTGGCGGCAGCCTGCTGATCCGAGCGAGACTTCTTGAAGTTCTCCGCGTTGAATTCCTTGTCCAGATTAACGCTCAGGAATCGTAGCACCTGGTCGTTGAGACGCAGGTTGCGCTCCAGCTCGTGGACGACATCTCCCTTGCCGGTGTACACGAAGTACGTGTAGTGACCGCGAACTTCCTTCGCGATCGGGTATGCCAGCTTGCGCTTGCCCCAGTCTTCGGAAAGCACGAGCTCTCCGCTGAACTGGCCAAAAACCGCCGTCAGGCGATCCTTGAGCGCCTTGAGGGCGTCGTCCGACATTTCGGACTTGGTGATGAACGTCGTTTCATATCCGGGCAGAACGCCCGAATGGGTCTGAGTAGCCATAGTATCTCCTTATGGATGATGGGCGGGGCCAATTCCCCGAATACCCAAAAGCCCGCTTTTAAAATCCTGCGAGCAAGGACGTGAGAAGCGTGACTATCACGCTAGCTCGGGGACCTCAAGACCGGATCGAGCGGCCCCTCCAAGGGTCCTGAGGCTCGGGTGCAGGGCCTCCCGCAACAGCAGGCATCGATTCGGCGGTCCGTGGCGGCCGACGTTTTTGAATCCACGCAACGACCAGAATGGACCCCTCATACATCAGAATCAGGGGAGCCATGAGCAGGAGCATCGACATGGCGTCCGGCGGGGCGAACAGGGCTGACAGGACTGTGATGATCAGGATCGCCGTCCTGCGATGGACCCGCATCTGGACGGGAGTGAGGAGCCCCAGCCATCCCATGAACACCAGGATGACGGGCAGCTCAAAGGAAAGTCCGAAGAGCAGCATCAGCTTCAGGCACGTGTCGTAATACGAACTGATCGTCAGCAGAGGAACATCCGTCGGAGAGCCGTACTGGACGAAGAACTTGAAGGCCGCCGGAAAGAGGACCTTGTAGGCGAATCCTGCCCCCAGAAAAAAGAACACCGCCCCCGCGGCCAGGAATGGAAACACCCAGCGCTTTTCCTTTTGATACAGCCCGGGAGCGACAAACCCCCAGAGCTGATGAAAGTAGGCGGGAGAGAGAAAAAGTGCGGAGGCATATCCCGCCACCTTGAGATGGGTCAGAAAGTTCTCGAAAAGCGACGTGAAGTACAGCCTCTGGCGATCCGGGGGAAGGACATCGAAGAGCGGCTGCCTCAGGAATGCCAGCATCGGCTCGGCCAAAAAATAGAACACCGCGAAACCCGCCATGAAGATGTACAGGCAGCGCATCAGTCGCAAGCGCAGCTCATCGGCATGTTCGAAGATTCCCATCACGGGACCTTTCGCGAGATTCGGAGTCAATTGTTCTTGAGCCATGGAAGTGTGTCGGTCATATTGCCCGTTGCAAAGAGGTGTCAATTCATGAATGCGCGTCACGTTCCCTACATGCTGCTTGCAGTAATGACCACGGGCCTCACTTTCTGGGCGGCCTGCACCCGAACCCCGACGACCACCGCTCCCGCCACGCAGGCAACGACCGCTCCGGCGGCCGATGCGCTGGCTCCGGCGAGCCCGGCTCCGTCGTCCTCACCCGCTTCCCTCACCGAGAACAAACAGGAGAAGAAAATGGCTGCCGATCTGAACACTGATTCCAACGGACTTTCGAATTCCACAGTCGTGATCACCACCACCAAGGGCGTGATGAAGTACAAGTTCTATTCGAAGGACGCCCCGAAGACGGTCGCCCGAATGGTCGAGCTGATCCAGCAGGGCTTTTACAACGGCCTGACTTTCCACCGCGTGGTTCCGGGCTTTGTGATCCAGGGCGGCGACCCGAGCGGCAACGGCACGGGTGGCAGCGGCCAGAAGCTTCCAGCCGAATTCAATGAACGTCGCCATGTCGAAGGCACCGTGGCCATGGCCCGCGCGGCCGATCCGAACTCGGCCGACTCGCAGTTCTATATCTCGCTCGGACGCCATCCGCACCTGGACCGCTCCTACACCGTCTTCGGACAGGTCACGGAGGGCCAGGACGTTGCCAAGCAGATCACCGTTGGCGATCGCATGACGTCCGTCACGATCGAGTAATCTCCGTTATTGGACCGTCTTCTTCGCTGACTGCGAAGGAATGATTCCCGCTTCCTGGAGCGCACGCGCGGCACGTTCGCTGCGCGTGCGTACCCACACGTCATACATCCTCAACAAATCGGTCTGGCTCTTCGGAGTCGTCTTGTCGCTGATGAGCGCCAGCACGTCGACGAACTTCGGGAATTTTTCCGAAAGCTCTCCGTAAACTCGCTGCTTTTGCTGCGACTCCTCGCGCTGGGCGACGGCGCGGTAGGCCGCGCCTCCCATGCCAATGTAGTAGTCCACATCGACAACCTTGCGATTCAGGCTGTCCTGGAAAAATCCAGCGACGTACAAAGAGAAGTCTCCGACGTGGCGGAAGATCGAGCGCTGATGCTCCGGCGCAGCCTGGTCGAACGCATCAAGCATCATCAGCGCGAGCGACTCCTCTTTCGCGCCACCATCGCCTGATCGCGGAAAGAGCGAGCCGGTCGTCATGAACCTCTCCATGAGATGGACGAGGTAGAATTCCGTCTCAGGCTGGACAGTCAGGCGCTGCGAACCAAGCGCATCCCGAATCAGTTCGTAGAAAAATTCCTTCGGTTCAGTGACCAGCCGAAGCTTGTCGCCCGAACTACCTTGAGGCCCGTCATTTGACATCGAGCAAGCCCCCTCCTGTTCCTCTTTTTATGCTACGCTCAAGCCATCCGGAGTCAAACCAGGCAGGTCACAGGAGACACAGATCCGTGAAAATAACCGCCAAAAATTTGCCACTCGCCCTCCTGGTAGGATCGGCGCTCCTCATTTCGCAAGCAGGCGCCGCCCAGGTTCAGGTGATGCTCTTCGGACAGCCCTGCTCTCTGGACGGCCCCTCCGAATTTTCAGGTTCCCAGCTCCGCTCGATCCATCAGGTGAGCCCTGAGCAGACGCCGCTCTCGGACAGTGTGGCCGCCTTGCGTGCTTCGCTTGAACGAATCCAATCGGCAGGAGATCTGCCGGCGACCTTCGTGAAGTACCGCGACCAGAGGAGGTCGCGGCTGGACGCCCGTTTGAGGTTCGAGGAAGCAGTCGCCAAGGCCCACCGCAGCGGCGACGCGAACGCCTTTTCTGAAGCTACTCGCAGTCTCATCCATTCGCGCCGACACCCCCCCTTAGTGAAGAAACTTCAGGCGGCTCTCAAGGCGGGCCCCTCGCAGCGCGCCTGGGATGAGGTCCGCGAATACTTCGTGGAATTTTCCGGCCCCGATGGCGAAGAAGATTTTCATCGCACGCTTCGCCGGCTGAAGATCCAGTACCACTGCTCGTTCGAAGCAGAGCGCGGTGAAAACGAGACACCCTCGACAGACAACGACGCGGCTGCGCAGCAAAACTGACTCAGCGCGGAATCATCTGGAGGAGTCCGCCGCGGATCATCGAGACGGCAATCGCGGCCAGCAGAAGCGCCACAAGCTTCGAAGCCACGACTGAACCGTCCTTGCCGAGGAGGCGGTAAACTGCGCCGGACCTTCGCATCAGGAACCAGGTGATCGCGAAATTGGTCAGGAGAGCCGAGATCGCGATCATCATTCCGTAGCTCTCGATATGCAGGAGAATGGTCGTCAGCACGGCCGGCCCGGAGATGAGCGGCACCGCGAGCGGCACCACGCCCGAGGAGCCGGTGATCCGGCTCTCGTGCTCGGGCTTTCCGACAAGATCCGCGAGCGAGATCAGGAGCAGCACCAGGCCACCGGCGACTCGGAAGTCCGCGATCTCGATACCGAGGAACCGGAAGACCGCCTGGCCGAGGAACGCAAAGACAAGAGCCACACCGAGTGCCACGATCACCGAAAAATCGACGACCTTCCGCCGTTCCTCGGGCTCCATGCGCTCCGTGAGCTTGAAATAGACCGGCAGCATGCCGATCACGTCCATCGCCACGAAGATCGCCGTGAAGGAGCTGAGCCAGCTGCGGAACATCGATCAGCCCACCACCGAGGTGACGAGATTCGCATCGACGAGGTACCTGCGGCACGTCTCCTGGACCTGCCTTGCCGTGACGGCCTCGATGCGCCGACGTGACTGCTCGTCGCCCTTGGGCTGGAGTCCATAGACACGCTCAAGTCCATAGTAGCTCGCGAGCGAGGAGTCGCTCTGGAGGTCCATGGCACGGCGGCCGAGGTAGTACTCCTTTGCGCGTTTCATTTCTTCGGCGGTCGGACCTTTTTCGGCCAGCTTCTTCAGCACCGCATGGATGCCTTCGATCGCGCGCTTTTCCTTTTCCGGAGAGCAGGCAATGTAGACGCCCTGGTATCCGCGCTCGACACCCTCAAAGCCGATCGGCGAGACGGTGTACGCCAGGCCCTGCTTTTCGCGAAGTTCGATGAAGAGCCTGCCACTTTGTCCTCCGAGCAGCGTGTGCATGAGGCGGATCGCATCGCGATCATCTCCACCGATGGTGCTGCCGAGTCCGCCCACGATGATGTGCACCTGCTCGCGGCCGAGGCGCTTTTCGACCCAGCGTGGGCCCCTGAGCGCAGGCTCGGAGGCCAGGGTCTCATCGATGGGGCGACGAGCCACTCCGGAGAAGGCCGCCTTCCAGCGGCTCTCGAGCTCTTCGACCCACGCCTCGACCGCCTGCCTGGAAATCCTGCCCACGACTGAAACGACCGCGCGCTCGGGCCTGAGCCAGTGCGCGAGGTAGGCCCGAAGCTTCGCCGAATCAAACCCGGCAACGCTTTCGAGCGATCCGTGCGCAGCCCGGCGATACGGATGATATTCATAGAGCGCCTCGAGAAAGAGCTTCGAGCAGAGCTGGCTCGAGTGGTCCTCGACCGTGCGGATGGATTCCTCCATCACGCGCCTCGAGTGAGCGACTTCCTCTTCCGGAAAGCTCGCTCCGACGAGCACGTCATCGAAGAGCGGCTGCAGGTCGCCAAAGTCTCGCGCAAGCGACGTCATCTGCAGGCCGATGGTGTTTCGACCGGAGAAACCATCGAGGCTTGCCGCGCGACCTTCGACCTTCTGGGCGATGTCACGAGCGGAGTAGAGACCAGTGCCCTTGTTCCACGTCATCGCGAGGCACTGGCTGACTCCCCAGTCCTTTTCGCTCGAGAAGAGCGGATTGCCGATTTCGAGCCTGAGGCCCCCCTGGACGCAGATCTGTGTACTGACCACGTGCGAGTGGCTGCGTTCGCGATGCAGGATCGTCAGGCCGGAGTCGAGCTGCCACTCCTGGTACGGAATCTTCTCCTTTGGAGCCTTCGCCTTCTTCGCCCCGACGCGCGACGCGGGCTCGCTGGCCGCAGTCGGCAGCACCTTGCGTGCAGCAGACTCCAGGTGCGAGATGTCGATCTTGTCCTTCATCGACTTCGGAATCAGGTAGGCGCCACTCAGGCGCGCACAGTTCAGGTACTCGTGTGCGACATGGCGCACGCGTTCGGGCGTCACGGAGCGGAGCTCGGCAATGTACCGCTCGTCATACCCCATGTCGTTGACGATGAAGCGGAGGAAGCCCAGGCGTCCGGCGATGCCGTCCGCAGTCTGCTGCGAGTAGAAACGATCGCTCTCCGCATGTGCGAGGATGCGGTCGACCTCCACCTTGTTTGGGGGATTTTCGCGGCTTTCTTCGAGCAGGCGAAAGGTCTCATCGAGCGCCGGATTCAGCTTTTCCGCCGAATCGACATCGACGTGGAAGTAGAGCATTCCGGGATCATGCGGAACATAGAGGCCGCCACTGACTTCCGTGACGAGCGACTTCTGGTTGAAGAGGCTCTGGTACAGGCGCGAGCTTTCGCCCATGGTCAGTGCCCCGGAGAGCAGATCAAGTGCCGCGAGATCAGGATGGCCCAGCTCCGGAACCCGGAACGCAAAATTTGCCGACGGCAGCTGCACTTCGAACTCGCGAGGAATCACGCGAATCTTCGGCTGAAGAATGGGTTCAGGCTTGCGAGGAAGACGCAGGCCTTCGCGCCGCGGAAACACGGCTGATCCGAAGTAGCGCTCGAGGAGCGCCATCAGGTTCTTCACGCGCGAGCCGTCGACATCGGCAATCGGGCCGACCATGACGATTCCCATGCGGCCGGAAATGTAATTGCGACGATAGAAGGCTTCGAGCTTCGACACGGTGGCAGCCTTGAGCGTCTTGACGAAGCCGATGACCGGACGTCCATACGGGTGCTGGCTGAAGGTGCTGCTGAAGAGCGCCTGGAAATGCTGGCGCTCCGGAGAGTCCTCGTTCTTGCGCAGCTCCTCGAGGATGACTTCGCGCTCGCGCGTGAAATCCTCCTTCAGGAATCGCTGCGGACGGGCGAGGACGGCGAATTCCTTCAGCACGCGCTCCCAGTGATGTTCGGAGCAGGTGACGTGATAGACCGTCTGGTCAAAGGACGTGTAGGCGTTGATGTCGCCACCCAGCGACTCGATCGCGCGGGCGGTCTTGCCGCTCGATGCGGCGCCCGTTTCCTTCGCGCTCGTATCCTTGAAAAGCATGTGCTCGAGGAAGTGGGCGTAGCCCTCTTCGCCCTTCTGCTCGTCGCAGCTACCGACCTGGTTCCACCAGTAGATCGAGGCCACCGCCCCGTCGAAGTGTTGGAAAATGACGGGAATGCCGTTACTGAGACGCTCTTCAAATGGCCGGTCGTAGGGGATTTTCATGAGCCTTCGATTTTGGCCCATTTTGAGGGTGACCGCCAGAGTTCTCGCGCGTTAGAGAGGTGGCCATGGAACGCCAGGCCGGGAACAGCCCGGGCATTCGCTCACTCTACCTGCACTTTCCGTTTTGCGAGTCGAAGTGTCATTATTGTGACTTCTACTCGATCGGCCGCGAGCGGACGAAGGACTCTGACGCGCCCCTTTTCGAGGAAGCGCTACGTACGGAACTCGAGCTCCTGGTCTCGGGCGCTCCGATCGTCGCCGCAGGAAGCCCCTCATCCGAAGCCCCCACGCACCCTCGGTTCGCGCCGGAACTCGACACGATCTTCATGGGTGGCGGCACACCCAGCATGACGCCTCCCGACTCGATGGCACGTGCCCTCGAACCGCTCTGGAAGGCCACGCGCGTGACCTCCAACACGGAATGGACCATGGAGGCCAATCCCTCCTCAGTCGATCGCGAACGCCTCAGGCAGTACCGCGCACTCGGGGTGAACCGGATCAGCATGGGAGTCCAGGCCCTCCGCGATGACCTGCTCCTTCGCCTGGGTCGCGTGCACTCGCGCGACAAGGCGCTGGAAAGCCTCGATGCCATTTTCGACGCGGGTTTCGACAATGTTTCGGTCGACCTGCTCTGCGGCGTTCCGCAGCAGACGCTCCAGGACCTCGAAGCGGCGCTCGATACGCTCACGCGGTACCCGATCACGCACCTCAGCTGCTACCTGCTCACGCTTCCGAAGACCCACAAGATGCATCGTGAGCTGCCGAACGAGGACCAGCAGCTCGAGCACCTGCTGCTGATCGACCGGTGGATGGCGTCGCACGGGTTCGAGCACTACGAAATTTCGAATTTCTCGAAGTCAGGCAGGCAGGCCCGACACAACCTCGCCTACTGGAAGCGCGAGGGCTACCTCTCGGCAGGCCCTTCGGCCCACGCCTTCGACCCGAACCCCGGTCCGGCCGGAATCCGGTGGAAGAATGTTTCGTCACTCCACAAGTACGCGCAACTCCTGAAGCAGGGGCGGCTTCCGATCGAGTGGACGGAGGAGCTGAAGGCCGAGGATGCCGAGCTCGAAAAGTGGATGCTCGCGCTCCGGCTATCCGAAGGATTTCCTGAGAGCTGGTTGGATGGCGACCAAAAGCTTCGTAAGGCCCGCCTGCTCCAAGAACAGGGCGTCCTCGAGCGCCACCCGGCTAAGCTCTCGACCTTGCGGTTGACCGCCCGGGGATTTGCCGTTTCCGACCAGGTCATTGCCACGCTGGCCTAATCGTTCACCCGCTCGCTTGACGTTCCTGGACCGGTGCCCATAGTAAGGGGCCTCAATCCTGAAAGAGAGCATGTCGTGTCAGAATTTCCTCCCAACCCCGCGAATTCCGAAGCCGCCGAGCAGGCCCCGAAGACGGACGAGACCGCCGCGCTCGCCAAGCTCGAGGAGCAGGTCAAAGCCGAGCAGCAGAAATACGTCTACCTTTACGCTGAGTTCGACAACTACAAGAAGCGCGTCGCCCGCGAGCGCGAAGAGCTCCTGAAGTACGGCTTTGAAAAAGCGGCTCGAGACGTGATCCAGGTGGCCGACAATCTTCAGCGCGCCGTCGACCACATTCCGGAAAGCACCGACAAAAATCTCCGCGCTGGAATCCAGATGGTCCTAGACCAGCTGAACCAGACTCTCCAGCGCCACGGTGTCGAGGCGGTCAGCGCGAGCGGCAAACCTTTTGACCCGAACGTCCACGAGGCGGTCGGCCAGCAGGCGTCGGAAAGCCCGGCGGGTATCGTGATCCAAGAGCACCAGAAGGGATACGTGCTCCATGGACGCCTGCTTCGTCCGGCCCGCGTGGTCATCAGCGCCGGCCCTGCAACGCAGGGCAACGGAGTAAATGGCTGAAAGTACGGATGCTTAACTCGCAAAAATTGACAAAACCGAAACCGAACACACCTTAACAGCAAGAGAATTGAGGGACTTTTATGGGAAAAATCATCGGAATTGACTTGGGCACCACCAACTCCTGCGTTGCCGTCCTCGAAGGCGGCGATGCCAAGGTCATTGCCAACGCCGAAGGCGCGAACACCACACCGTCGATCGTGGCCTTCACGGCTTCGGGCGAAAAGCTCGTCGGCCAGACCGCCAAGCGCCAGGCCGTGACGAACCCCGACCGGACGATCTTCGAAGCCAAGCGCCTCATCGGCCGCAAGCTGACCTCGAAGGAAGTGACCGAGTTCACGAAGGTCGCTCCGTTCAAGATCGTCGGATCGAAGAACGGCGACGCGTGGATCCACACCGCCGACCGCGACATGTCTCCGGAAGAAATTTCGGCGCTCGTCCTTCAGAAGATGAAGAAGACAGCGGAAGACTATCTCGGCGAGCCGGTGACTGAAGCCGTCGTGACCGTTCCTGCGTACTTCAACGATGCCCAGCGCCAGGCCACCAAGGACGCCGGCCGCATCGCCGGACTCGAAGTGAAGCGCATCATCAATGAGCCGACTGCGGCTGCCCTGGCCTACGGCCTCGACAAGAAGGGCAAGAACATGACCGTGGCCGTGTTCGACCTCGGCGGAGGCACCTTCGACATCTCCATCCTCGAAATGGGTGACGGCGTGTTTGAAGTGAAGGCCACCAACGGCGACACCTTCCTCGGCGGAGCGAACTTCGACCAGCGCATCATCGACTGGATGGCCGACGAATTCAAAAAGGAGAATGGCATCGACCTCCGCAAGGACAAGATGGCCCTCCAGCGCCTCAAGGAAGCCGCTGAAAAGGCCAAGCACGAGCTTTCCGGCACGATGACGACGGACATCAACCTGCCGTTCATTACGGCAGATGCTTCGGGTCCGAAGCACCTCAACCTGCAGCTGACCCGCTCGAAGCTCGAAGCGCTCGTTTCCGACCTCATCGAAAAGATGGTCGCTCCGTGCGAGACCTGCATCAAGGATTCGGGACTCAGCAAGAGCCAGATTGACGAGGTCATCCTCGTCGGCGGCATGACCCGCATGCCGCGCGTGCAGAGCAAGGTGAAAGAAGTCTTCGGCAAGGAGCCGAGCAAGGGCGTGAACCCAGATGAAGTGGTTGCCGTCGGCGC
Organism: Bacteriovorax stolpii; assembly: GCA_945860415.1. GTDB lineage: Bacteria > Bdellovibrionota > UBA1018 > UBA1018 > UBA1018 > CAIOHW01. Next base: position 30,961 of record CAMAQA010000006.1, on the reverse strand, counting down.
TGCAATCCAGGGCGGCGTGCTCAAGGGAGACGTCAAGGACGTTCTCCTGCTCGACGTGACTCCGCTTTCGCTGGGCATTGAAACCCTCGGCGGCGTGTTCACGAAGCTCATCGAGAAGAACACGACGATTCCTTCGAAGAAGTCGCAGGTTTTTTCCACCGCTGCCGACAATCAGTCCGCAGTGACGATCCATGCCCTGCAGGGTGAGCGCGAGTTCGCCGAGCACAACAAGTCGCTCGGACGATTCGACCTGGTTGGCATCCCGCCCGCACCCCGCGGAGTTCCGCAGGTCGAGGTGACCTTCGACATCGACGCCAATGGCATCGTGCACGTTGGAGCCAAGGACCTCGGCACGGGCAAGGAACAGTCGATCAAGATCACGGCTGCCGGCGGCCTCTCGGAAGAAGAGATCAAGCGCATGCAGCGCGAAGCTGAAGAGCACCGCGCCGAAGACGAAAAGCGCAAGGAAGTCGTCAATGCGCACAACACGCTCGACGGCCTGATCTACACGATCGAGAAGACCTTGAAGGAAAACGGCGACAAGATCGAAGCAGCGACCAAGAAGGACGTCGAAGACGCCCTCGTCGAAGCGCGCAAGCACCTCGACAGCAAGGACGCGGACGAGATCAAGAAGGCCACCGAGACCCTCACTGCCGCATCCAACAAGATGGCCGAGCAGATGTACAAGCAGGCCGGAGCCCAGCCGGGTGCAGGAGCTGAAGCCGCCGGCGCCCAGGGCAGCCAGGCCGGAGGCAAGGAAGGCGAGAAGAAGGACGACGTCATCGACGCCGACTTCAAGGAAGTCTGATCTCGATCCAACACGACCACACGGACGAAGCGCCAGCGCGGATCAGAACCGGGCTGGCGCTTCGGCGATTGTAGAGCCTGCACAGGCAGGCGAAGCCGGAGAACTCGATGGCAAAGCGCGATTATTACGAAGTCCTGGGCGTTGCCCGGAATGTGTCGCCGGAGGACCTGAAGAGGGCCTACCGCAAGCTCGCCATCCAGTTCCATCCGGATAAGAATCCGGGCGACAAGGCTGCCGAGGAAAAGTTCAAGGAGCTCTCCGAAGCCTACGAAGTTCTGTCTGACCCGAAGAAGAAGCAGATGTACGATCAGTTCGGCCATGCCGCCAACGCGGGTGCAGCCGGCGGCGGACAGGGATTCGGCGGATTTGAAGGCTTCGGCGCAGGTGCCGGCGGCTTCAACGACATCTTTGGCGATATCTTCGGCGACATCTTCGGCCAGATGGGCGGTGGTCCGCGCGGAGGCCGAAGGCGCCGAGGTGGCCGCCCGGGCAACGACATTCGAACCACCGTGGACATCACCTTCGAGGAGGCTGCCTTTGGCACCGAAAAGGTGATCACGATTCCAAAGACCGTGGCATGCGACACGTGTGAAGGCTCGGGTGCGAAGCCAGGAACCAAGCCCGTCACCTGCTCGCAGTGCGGTGGCCGTGGCGAGGTGAGCTTCCAGCAGGGCTTTTTTGCGATCTCGCAGCCCTGTCCACGATGCGCAGGATCGGGCGAGATGATCCAAGACCCATGCGCGAGCTGCCGCGGAACGGGGCAGACGAAAAAACGAACGCAGATCTCGCTCAAGATTCCGGCCGGAATCGATTCAGGACAGAAGCTCAAGCTCACCGGAGAAGGTGAAGCCGGAGAACGCGGAGCAATGGCCGGCGACCTCTACGTCGTCGTCAATATCCTGCCGCATGATTTCTTCACGCGCGAAGACTCGGACGTCATCTGTGACGTTCCGATCACGTTCACCCAGGCGGCGATCGGCTCAGAGATCGAGGTACCGACGCTCGAAGGCAAGGTGACGATGAAGGTTCCGGCAGGAACACAGTCGCACAAGATCTTCCGTCTGAAAAACAAGGGAATCACCCGCCTCGACCAGCGCGGCCGTGGCGACCAGCTGGTTCGAGTGCTGATCGAAACCCCCTCGAAACTCTCGAGCGAGCAGAAGGAACTTCTACGGAAATTTGACGAGCTCGGAGGCGATTCGTCAAATCCGCTCCACCACCGGTTTTTCGAGAAAGTAAAAAATTTCTTTGGCTGAAGTCTGCGAAAGGGGCGAAAACGAGGAGTATGGTTCCTCGTCCCGTCCTGAGTCACCGGGTGGCGGTCCTTGCGGCCACTCACCTTGCATTGCTCCTTTTCGCGCCACTGACCTCAGCCTCGCCTTCGGACGAGGTCCTTTCCGGCGCTACGGCGAAGACATCCGTGCAGGATGGTGACCGTGAACGATTCCTCGAAGTGCAGTCCCTTTACGGACGGTCAGCCTACTCCCTGGTCATTGAACGCGCTACTGCCTTTGAACGGGATTTTCCGACCAGTGTCCGCCTTCCCGAAGTATTGAACCTCAAGGGGCTCGCCCATCTGCTGACCCGCGACGCCTCTCGTGCGGCCGAATGCTTCCAGGCTGCGCTGGCCCGGGCGCCGGACGCACTGCTCGGAGACCGAAACTGGAAGTCCTACGTCCGCTACAATTTTGCAGCAGCCCTGCTCGATGCCGGAAAGCTGCAGGACGCAACGCGCGAGCTACAGGCGATTGACCCGGAATCACTGGATGCTCCCAATCGCCTCAAGTACTTCCTGCTCCGCTCCAGATGCCACGAAAAACAAGGCAATCTGCGCGAGGCTCTTTCCACCTGGATCACGCTGGATCGCCGCCGCGACGAGCTCCGGATATCGCTGGAAAACATCCTGAGCAATGTCGAGAGGCTCCTTGCCGCGATGGATTCGCGCGAGCAGCTGAGAGAGCTCGACAAGGCAGCCGAACCTTCCAGCTTTAGCGACCGCGTGCAGTTCAGGTCTATCGAGTTTCTCGTCGAACAACGAAAGACCATGGAAGCACGCGATCAGCTGCGCGATTTTCTAAGGATCCATCCGAACAGCCCCAAGGCTTCGGATGCCCAGGCCCTGCTTCGTGGAATGAGACAGGCGGTGATCAGCGGAGACCTGTCGATCGGGCTGCTGATTCCCCAGTCTGGTCGATTTTCACGCATCAGCCAAAAAATCATCCAGGCCGCCTCGCTCGCCACCGGAGTATTCGGACCGAATCCCGACCTCAAGGTTCAGCTCGTGATCGAGGACAGCGGAGAAGATGCGGAGACGGCGGTCCGCGCATTGGAGCGCCTGCATTCCGAGCACCGCGTGGCAGCTGTCCTCGGGCCGATCCTCAGCAAGGGGGCTGATGCCGTCATCCAACGCGCCGAGGAGCTTTCGATTCCGCTCGTCTCTCTTGCCCAGCAGTCAGGAACTCTCGGTGAATTCAGCACGCAGGCGGCCGTCACGCCGAAGATGCAGACGGCCGAGCTTGCCCGTCACGCCATCGAGAAGATGGGGCTGACGAGATTCGCGATCCTCGCTCCCAGGGACCGCTTCGGTGAAGAGTACAGCCGCGAGTTCTGGAACGCCGTCGAAGAGCTCGGCGGCTCGATCACTGCCTACGAAACCTATGACCCGGGCGAAACCGATTTCCGCAAGCCCATCGATCGACTGGCCGGCCTCTTCTACACCGACTCGCGCAAGCGCGAGCTCGTGGAGCTCGCCCGCGTCCGGGAGCGCGACCAGATCAAGAAGCGCAATCGTCGGACCGAAAAGTATTATGGGCTGGTGCCCATCGTGAACTTCGATGCGGTGTTCATTCCTGACGAGCCCAAGGCTGCAAGCCTGGTGCTTCCGACGTTCGCCTATCGAGACATTGATTCCTTGAAGGTCCTGGGTATCTCCGCCTGGAACTCGTCCGAGTTTCTTCAACGTGCAGACAAGTCCGGCGAGTCGGCCATCTTCATGGATTCCTACTTCTCCAAGGCCGGCTCCGCCTCGGTACGCGATTTTTCACAAAAGTTTCGAGGAACCTTCGGCATCGAGGCATCGAGCATCGAAGCAACGGCCTTCGATACCACCTCGATCCTGGCGAGGATCGTCGCCGCCGAGTCATCGTCCTCCAGCGTCGATCGCATGAAGGTGGCGGCACGGATCCGACAAATTCGTGACACTGCCGGAGTCACCGGAAAGATCACCGTCCGTGATGGAACCTGGAGCCGCGACCTTCGCGCACTCACCATTCGCAACGCCGAAGTGGTCGAGTGGAGTCCCGCTCCGTTGCCCACTTCCTCGCTGGGCACCCCGGCAACCTCTGCCGATTGAACCCGGCTTCTTCTCCGTAGGATACTGATCGGAGCATGGGTTTGCGTTTTGACCCCGTCGGGGGAGGCCAATTCAAGCAGGCAGTCCAGGCCATGATCGAGGCGGAGAAACAGCCGGTAAAGGCGCTCGAAGCACGAAAGGCCAACGAAGAGGCACGCCTGAAGCTTTTCCAGGACTTCAAGTCCAAGTTCGGCGGCATCAGCAAAGCCATCAGCGAGTTCACCGACTTCAGGAAATTCCGCGAGCTGAAGGTGGATCTGGGAGAAGGCGCGAACTTGATGGGCGTCTCGCTCGACAAGGAGAAGGCCGAGCCCGGAACCTATACGCTGGAAGTTTCGGAGCTCGCTGAACGGAGCTCGATCATCTCGAATCCAGTCGAGGACGCCGAAGAAAAATCGCTGGGAATGGGCTATATCCGGATGAATCTCGAGAATGGAGAAACAACGGAGATCCTGGTCGAGGAGAACAATGCGAGCCTGCGCGGGATCGCGACCTTGATCAATCGCCAGAGCGAAGCTCCCGTGAAGGCTTCAGTCGTCAAGGATGGCACGGATCCGGATCGTCCATGGAGACTGCTGATCTCCGCCAAGAATGACGGCGCCGACGATGCGATCGAGTTTCCCCAGTTCTATTTTTTGGATGGCAAGCAGGACTTCTATATCGAGGACAATCACGACGCCCAGAATTCCATGCTGTACATCGACGGATTCGCGATCGAGACGGAAGGCAACCAGGTTCCGGATTTCCTGACGGGCGTGAGCGTCGAGCTCAAGGCGGCAAAGCCGGGAGCCCCGTTCACCATGACCATCAGCGAGGACTACTCGAAGGTGGCCGGCAAGGTGAAGGGCCTGGTCGAAGAGGTCAACAAGATCCTGGAGTTCATCAACAAGCAGAACCAGGTCGACCAGAATACCGATACCAGGACTACTTTCGCGGGCGACACCTCGCTCCAGAACATCGAGTTCCAGCTTCGAAACCTCATCCACAAGCCACTGCCCGTGGTGGACGAGGAAGGCGATGTCATCAAGACCTACCAGCTCAGCCAGATCGGGGTGGAGTTCGAGAAGAACGGCCTCCTGACCTTCAAGGAAGACAAGTTCAAGAAAGAGCTCGAGCGTGACTTCGAGGGACTCGGCCAGGCCATCACGGGCCCGAATGGCTTCGGGCAGTCGATGGCACGTGCACTCGACGGGTACATTCGGACGGGCGATGGCCTGCTGGCGAACCGCGAGGCGGGAATGCGCCAGCGAATCAAGCAGATCGACGGCCAGATCGACATGAAGAACCGGAACATTGAACGCCGTATCCAGGCGGTGACCGACCAGTTCTCGCGACTGCAGGGCACCCTCTCCTCCATGCAGCGCCAGGGGCAGTACCTCCAGGCGACGCTCGGAGGAGGAGGCGGCGGCGGCATGATCGGACAACTCCTGGGATGAACGGAATTAACGGGGCATTGAACACGAACTGAAAGGAACCAGCATGGCAGGCAATTTTGGAGCGAACCAATACAAGCAGACTTCCGTCAAAACCGCCAACCGCGGACAAATCCTGATCATGCTGTACGAATCAGCCATACGGAACGTCAAAAAAGCGGCGGAGTGCATCGACCGCAATGACGTTCCAGGCAAGGGCATGGCCATCGTCAAGGCCCATGACATCGTGAACGAGCTGAACAACACGCTGGACTTCGAGACCGGAGGCGAAATCGCCAAGAATCTCGAGCGCCTCTACATGTTCATGTCGGAACAGCTGATCAAGGCCAACCTCGAAAACAAAAAAGAGCCATTGCAACACGTCCAGAAACTGATGGAGACTCTTTTGGAGGGTTGGCGGGTGGCCGTAGATCAGGTCAACCGAGGACAGCCCCAGAACAATGGCCCGAATGGATTGTCGGGCTGACGAAACGGCGTACGGAATTGCATATGGATGTGCAAAAAGACGTGCATGCCCTTCTCAGGGGCAAATCGCGCTGCCTCGTGCAGCTGGTGGACATTTCGAGGAGCTTCCTCGAGTTGGCGGAGTCCGCCCAGGGCCCGTTGCCCGGGCTCATTGCTGACTTCGACCGCAGGCGCGAAGACGCATTCCGGGCCATCGAACTGATCGACCGCCGCATCAACGAGCTCTCTCCGCACCTCTCCCACTCGCCCGAGTGGAATAGTTCCGTTCGCGAAATCATTGTGCAGCACCAGGATCTCGCCCGTAGCCTGCAAGAGCTGGATGCCAGGATCATCCTGATCATCGATTCCGCACGGCAGGGGCTTGCCCGCGAGATCCAGGATCATGGTCGACTTCGCGACAAGCTCTCGAAATTCAAGAGCCAGTGGATGCCCGACCAGGGAGAAGGGTTGGACCAGACACTATGAGCCTCGATTTCAATCGCACCCCCACCGTGGATGAACTTCTCCAGCAGATTCAGACCACTTCGTTTGCCGGCGTGCCCGGAGCCGTCACTCGCAACGAAGCCGTGCCGTTTTCACCCGATTCCGATGAGCTTCGCTCGAGCGCAGAGATGCTGATTGCCGCCGGCGACATCATGCTGGCCAGGAACATCCTGATTGCGATGATCCGGAGCGGAACCTTCGTTGGCTGGGCCCTTCGCACTCTCGGACAGACCTACGAAACGGACGGACAGGCTGCAAAGGCCCGGAGATCCTACCAGGATGCCATCGCCTATGAGCCCCACCTCGAGGCCTATCGCTGCCTGGCGATGCTCGAGATCCGCTCGAAGAATGATGCCGCTGCGGCAGATGCTCTCGAACGTTCGCTGAACCTTCGCGAACTTCCACCTGCCACGCGTTTTGAAATCCACAAGGCCTGTGGAAACTGCTGGATGCGCGCCCAGCGCACGGAAAAGGCCGAGCATCATTACAAGCGTGCACTGGCCATTGACCCGACGAGCGACCAGATCTCCTCGAATCTCGGCGCCCTGTGTCTCCAGGCCGGACGCCTGCGCGATGCACAGCGTTTTTTCGAGGATGCACTCGTGGCGAACGCGGCCAATTCGCGCGCACTCTCGGGCCTCGGTGCCGCCTATCTCGCGGAAGGACGCAAGCGCGAGGCACACGATCAGTTCGCGAGGTCGCTCCAGATCGAGCTCGACCAGCCCAACGCTATCTACCATCTCGTGAAGTGCGCCTACGAGATCAAAAGCTACGCCACGGCGGCTCGGATCCTGGGTGACTACGTCCAGATCGCTCCCGTGAACGCCAATCTTCTCTACAGTCTTGCCGGCCTGCAGTTTCATCTCGGCAGGATCGACGAGGCCCGGAGCACGGTCATTCGCATCCTCCAGATTCAGCCGACGCATACCGGGGCCACCGAGCTTTCCAAGCTTATTGAACGCTATGCCACGGCCCAGTCCAATGCCGCACAACCCAGCAGGAGTCGTGCATGACCGAAGCTGACGTCGAAACACTGCTTCTCGCCTTTCTTCGGACGATTGCCGAGGAAGAGCAGGACCTGAATCAGACTGCGACGAAACACACGGAGGCGGTTGAATGAAAGACCCCGTTTCCTGCGTGGTCCTCCAGCTCGGTGGGGGCACTGAAATCCTCCAATCGCTCATCGCGCTGAAGGCTGCAAAACAGCTGTATCCCGCGATGGAAATCACCTTGGTCTGCCGCGAGGAGCATGCCGGAATTCCGGCCGAGGTGAGCTGGCTCGAGGACGTCGTGGCACTGCCCATCGCTCGCTGGGCAAACCCGATCAACGCAGGCGCGAAGCTCACCGAAGACCTTCTTCCGGAAGCCGCACAGGCCATCGCCCGCCTTGCCGGCACCCAATGGAACATCCTTGCCAACTGGACCTTCAATGACTCGAGCAGCTTTCTCTCCGCGCTGCTTCCGGCGCAGCACCGCCTCGGCTACACGCGGCGAGCCGATCTCGACTTCTCGAGTGGCGACGGCTGGAGCCAGTTCATCCATGCCTTCATCCAGCAGGGAGTTCCGCAGAACATCCACCTAGTGGACATCCTGACGACCCAGCTTCTGACCGCCCTTCAGGTCCGCCACGGCGATCCGATCGATGCAGGAAACCAGCCGGTCACGGGCAAGGACTTCTTCACTTCGCTTCGCACCGCTGGAGACAAGCTTCTGGATCCGAGCCGCACCTGGGTGGGAATCCAGGTCGATCATTTCTGGAACGCTCGCCAATGGGCACGCCTGATCGAGCTGACGACCGAGCGGCATCCCGAGATCCAGCTTGTCCTTCTCGGCGAGGAGAGCCGTCGCGAGCTCGCTCGCGACGCAATGAAGGCTGCAGGAGCAACCATCACCGAAAAGCGCGTGCTGAACCTCGTTGGTGAGACAGATCTCGATCTCTGGGTCGACTGCATCACGCAATGTGACTGGATCATTACTGGAGACGGCCTGCCTGCAAACCTGTCTTCCATTCTCGGAACCCGGGCACTGCAGGTCTGTCGCGAGCATTCACCGGATTTCACCGGTGCCGCCTATGGCAACGGCCATCTTTTTCTGCATCCAACCGACCTCTCGGTACCTGTCGTTCCGGAGGCCGCCTACGCCGCATGGTCCTACCTGCATTTCGAATGGTCTCATCGCCGCAGCCGGAATTTCGAACAACACCTCCAGAGCCTCGGGTTTGGCGGCCTCTCCGATTGGATCGACCTGCGTATTTCGCGAATTCGCCCATCTGACGACGGCGGCGGCGTGACCTACGAGAGCGAGTTCACACGCCCACTTGCACCGAGGGACTGGCTCGCAGTGGTCAATGGCCAGATTGCACGCCTCTGGTACTGCGGCTGGACCGCAGCCGAAGGTTCGGAACTCACGCGTGCAGCGATCCGCCCGGTACTACTGCAGGAACTTCGCGCTCTGGATGAGTCGTCGTCGGTACTCCTGCGGGTCAGCCGCGAGGCGGTTCGAAGCGCACGCGAGCTCCACCAGCGGGCCGTGGCGCTGAAGTCGTCCAAGATCATGTCCATCGAGGATCGTGAAGACCTCGAGTCGAGGGGCAAGCGCATCCTCGAGCTCCAGACCCTGGTCGATCGCCTCGCAAAGGCCGACGAGCACCTGGCAGGCTTTTCGACGCTGCTGAAGGTCATGATGCACAATCTCGATGGCGAACACATCGCCGAGGTCAGCCGCGAAACCGCCGTGGCCTGGCAGCAGGTCGAGCGTGGTGCCGAGCTGATGCGAAGCTGGCTCAAGCACACTCTACAGATGGCTCGGCCAATGGCGGTCGTTCCGGAGGCGTTCCAGCCCACTCCCTGATTCAGGAGTCAAAACTCGGATTTAACCGCTCGAGTTTTTCCTTCATTTGTCTTTCGAGCCCATTTTCCGTGGGTCCGTAAAACTGTTTTCCAATGAGCTTTTCAGGAAGGTGCGAACGGATTTTTCCGTAGCCCGCGCCGTATCCCTCTTCTTTCATGACCTTCGTGACGGCGTTTCGCAGATGCATGGGGACGGGCTGGGCGCCTGACGACTGCACCTCCGAGAGCGCCGCACCAATACCCTCATACGAAGCGCGGCTCTTGGGAGCGAGCGCGAGGTAGGTCACCGCCTGCGCGAGAGGAATGCGTCCTTCCGGCATTCCGATGAACTCCACGGCATCCTTGGCCGCAATCGCCACCTGCAGACCTCGCGGATCAGCGTTGCCGACGTCCTCCGACGCGAAGATCACGAGCCGGCGCGCGATAAAGATCGGGTCCTCGCCTCCTTCGATCATGCGGGCGAGATAGTAGAGACCTGCATGCGGATCATTCTCTCGGATGCTCTTGATGAACGCAGAAACGACATTGTAATGCTCCTCTCCCGACTTGTCGTACGGAAGCGGCTGACGGGTGAGTGCCGACGAGTCACCGAGGAACTTCACGACATCATCGAGTGGGAGCTTCTGCGAACCGGCCATCAGGGCCAAGCTTTCGAGCGCCGTGAGCGCGCGCCGGGCGTCGCCTTCGGAGCACTTCGCGATGAACTCGAGCCCTTCATGCTCGACCTGCAGGATGCCCCCCAGCCCGCGCTCTGAATCGACGAGCGCCCGCTCGAGCAGCTTCACCAGGGCCTCTTCGTCCAGCCGTTCGAGCCGAATCACGCGAAGCCGCGACAGGAGCGCAGAGTTGAGCTCGAACGAGGGATTTTCCGTTGTCGCACCGATCAGCGTGAGCGCGCCCTCCTCAACGTAGGGCAGGAGGGCATCCTGCTGCGATTTGTTGAAGCGGTGGATTTCATCGATGAAGACGATCGTCTTGCGGCGGTACATCGCGAGCTGCGCGCGAGCCTCCTCGCCTTTCTCCTTGAGGTCCTTCACTCCGGCCGTGACGGCGCTCAGGATGACGAAACGCGACTGGGTCTTCTTCGCGAGGAGCTTGCCGAAACTCGTCTTTCCACAGCCGGGAGGACCCCACAGGATCAGTGAGGGCACACGGTCGGCATCGATCCACTGGCGCAGGGGGCGACCGGGCGCAATCAACCGCTCATGGCCGAGCCACTCGTCCAGGTCGCGGGGCCGCATGCGGTGGGCCAGAGGAGCGTGGCTTCCCGGACTTCCGCCGTCCTCACCGCCTGACGAGTTCATGAACAAATCCATGGAATCACCCTCCCCAAATGGATCCCGATTGCTTATCCTAAAAGTCATGAGCTTGAAAACCGTGGGAAAACGCGTCGGCTTCGTCGTGAAACACCATCATGCGCAGGCCGCCGATCTGGCTGTCCGGCTTGCCGAATTCGTCCTGACCCACGGCCGAAGCTCGGGCAGCCGCCAAGTGCTCTTCGCTGACGAAAGCCGCCCCCTCGCCGCTCGTGTCTCGAAGCTTCCGGGAATCCAGAAGTCGCGAGTGAAGGCGATTCCGAAGGCGAAGCTCGTCGATCACTGCGACCTGATCGTAGTCCTCGGTGGCGACGGTACTTTTCTCAGCATTGCACGCCTCATGAAGAATCGTAGCGTTCCGGTCCTCGGCATCAACATGGGCCAGCTCGGATTCCTGACCGAGATCAAGAAATCGGAAGCTGCCACCACGATTTCGGCGATTCTCAACGGCAAGGCGCCGATCATCAGCAGGCGCACGCTGCTCGAAGTCACCGTCAAGCGACAGGGCAAGCTCGTCTTCCAGGGACCCGTCGTGAACGATGCGGTCATTTCGAAGGGTGCCATCGCCCGTATCATCGGCATCCAGGTCTGCATCAACGGCAAGGACGTGAACCAGATCCGCGCCGACGGCGTGATTGTCTCCACGCCGACCGGATCGACCGCCTATTCGCTTGCAGCCGGAGGTCCGATCCTCGAGCCTTCGCTTCCCGCTCTCGTCATCACGGCCATCTGTCCGCACGCCCTCACCCAGCGCCCGATGGTCATCAGCGATGATTCGGTTGTGGAGATGTGCCTGCAGCATCGCCCGGGCCACGTGCTCCTGACCCTCGATGGACAGGATGTCGTGGACCTGAAGGAGGGCGATCTTGTCACCATCCGTCGGTTCAAGAAGCACGATCTCCAGATCGTGTCGTCGCCGGAACGCGACTACTTCGGGCTGCTTCGAGAGAAACTCAAGTTCGGTCATCGCGATTGATTCCACGGCACATTCCTCGGTCGACCCTTGCCAGAAACCCTCATTTCTGAAATACCGTAAGTCAGCCGTAAGTCCAGCATTTAGGCTGCTGGCACGGCGCTGGAATTGCGGTTCACCGAAAAGAGGAGACGCCCATGCTCGAAACCCTGAAAATCCGGAACCTCGCCGTGATTGATGCGGCGGAAATTCCGTTCAAGCCAGGATTGAATGTCCTCTCTGGCGAAACCGGTGCAGGCAAATCCATCGTCATCGAAGCCATCTCGCTGCTGCTCGGAAGCCGGGCCACGAGCTCGCTCATCCGAACGGGATGTGACGAAGCCGTCGTCGAAGGTGTCTTTGACCTCGCTTCGCTACCGCAAATACGCCAGCGCCTCGCGGATCTCGGACTGAATGCGGGCGAAGACGGGCAGCTTCTGATCAAGCGCACCGTCCACCACGCCGGGCGCCACCGGATCACCATCAATGGAGAGCTCGCGACCCTCGGCAACCTCCAAAGCCTCTGCGTGGGGCTCGTCGATCTCTGCAGCCAGCATGAGCATCAGTCGCTGCTCAAAACCTCCACCCAGATCGAACTCCTCGATCGCTACGGCAAGCTCGATGATCTGCGCGCGAAGTACCGAGAGTCGTTCGAGAAGGTCCGAAATCTAAAGCTCGAGTCCGAAAGGCTGTCGCAGGATGAATCCGCCCGACTCAAGCGGCTCGATTTTCTCAGCTTTCAGATCGAAGAACTCCAGGCCGCCAGCCTAAAGCCCGGAGAAGAGGCAGGACTGCAGCAGGAAAAGATCCTCCTTCAATCGGCCCAGGGTCGACTCCAGTCGCTCGATCAGCTTCGTGGACTGCTTGAGGAGGGAGAAGACGGAAACGTGCTTCAACTGCTTCAGCTCGCGATCCAGAAGATGGGAGACCTCTCGCAGCTCGATGAACGGGTGAAGCCGCTTCAGGAATCACTCGAGCGCGCCCTGGCAGAAGTGGAAGACACCTCGCTCTCGCTGCACCGCTATTCGAAATCCGTCGACCTGGATCCGGATCGCCTCGAGCAGGTCCTTGAGCGCCTCTCGCTGCTGGCTGACCTGCGCCGAAAGTACGGCGATGACACCACGCAAATGCTCGAGATGCAGGGGAGGCTCGAATCAGAGTTCCAGGAGCTCTCGCGAAGCGAGGAGCGGATTGAGGAGATCCAGAAGCTGCTGGAATCCCAATCGACTCAGCTCCGTGCGATTGCAACGAAGCTCTCCCAGGGTCGCACCAAGGCCTCGACCCGTCTCGCCGCCACAGTCACGACTGAACTTCGCGAGCTCAACATGGCGGATGCCGAATTCCTGATCTGGCTCACTCCTGCGGACGATGACCTCGAAAAGTACACGTCGCTGGGCGCCGATGACATCGAGTTCGTGGTGCGAACGAATCGTGGTGAAACCGCGCATCCGATCGGAAAGATCGCGTCGGGCGGAGAACTGTCGCGAATCCTGCTCTCGATTCGGCGCGTGATCTCGGATCGCGGAGGCATTGGCGTATACTTGTTCGACGAAATTGATGCAGGAATGGGCGGCCACACGGCTTTCCAAGTCGGACGAAAGCTCAAGGCCGTCGCTTCGCACAACCAGGTCCTCTGCATCACCCACCTGCCCCAGGTGGCATCGTTTGGCGACCATCACCTCGTCGTCCGAAAAAGTGCCCAGGGCAAGCGCACGATCACCGAAGTGCTCGAGCTCGGAAAAAAGGACCGCAAGGAAGAGCTGGCACGAATGCTCGGCGGCGCGGTGCTGACGAAGAAGAGCCTCGAAAACGCAGCCGAGCTTCTGCAGATGGCCGCGAACTGAATATCACCATCATCGGTCTGGCTTGGCGCCCGGCAGCTCCAGATGCGCCTGGATGTCGGCAGCCTGGAAGATCAGCTCATATTGGCGAAAGACATCCTTGAGCTGCTCGATGAACTCGGACATGAAGTACTGGATGCCAAAGGCCTCGACCAGATCGTGCTGGAGTTCGTCAAGCTTGATCACGAGCTGCTTGTTGGCATCGAAAACGGTGCGATACACGTCATCGCGGTACATGTATTTTCGGATCATGAACACGGCTAGTCCTGCAGCAATCTGCTTCTTCTGGATTTCGAGATAGCGCTTCTGGCCTTCCAAATCTTCGAGATCGACGGCCGTGGCGGAACCCGACAGCACTTTTTCCTCGAGCGAACGCACCAGCCTCACGCCTTCACGATAGCTTTCATGTCGCCCTGAGATGAAGTTGGCGATGGACATGGGCTCCGAAAACTCCGTCGAATAGATGAATGCCCGGCCCTCACGCATGTTGCCCGGCAGGCTCTGATTGAAAGCCATGAACTTGCCATAAAAGTAGCCCTGAAACTCCTCCCAGAGCCTCTTGGCCTCTTCGCTTGAAAGCACTCCCTGGCTCAGCCGGCGCTCAGTGTCGTTCAGCTTGGACTTGAGATCAGCAAGCTGCTGCTGGGCACCAGCGCGATGAATCAGCCACTCTTGAATGTGGTTGGAGACACCAGCGAGGTCTTTCGTACCCTGCTGCTTCAGGTGCGCCTCGATCGGCGCCACTGCGGCATCCGTGTACGCATTCCAGAGCTTCATCATGGTGCCGAGGGTGGCGGCATTATAAAGCGTCGCAAGCACCTTTACCCCGATGGACACGCCAATGGCGGAAACCGTTGCAACAATCGCTCGAGGGCTGAAGAAAACGGCGAACTTCTCCCTCCACGCACTCCCCTTGGTCTTTCCCACCTGGAGGTAGAACTGGCTCGAGGCCAGCTCCGAGAAGTCACGAAGAGTCGTCTTTGGGTTCGCAAAAATCTCGAGAAACTGGGGGCTGTCGACGTATTGTGAGGAATTCCTCGACCACCACTTCACGAGCTCATTGCAGTTGGACTTGGTCCTGAGGCACTGGATCTCAAGCAGCGCCTGAACATCACTCTTCAGCAGCAACTTGTCTTCGTACTGCGACAGTCGAATCGCCCGAAGGTGGGCGTCCACGGCCAGGATAGCTGATCGATCCAACCCGCGCAGTCCCGAGCGTCGATACAGCGCCAACGCCGGCACGGGCTCGTCATAAAGCGCCTCGAAGTACTTTGCGCAGAACGGGGTGGCCGCTGCGACGAAAGGCGTCCAGATAAAGCCCGAAATCAGAATCCCTATGAACAGATGTCGCACGATGAAGCTCATCTGGAGGCGTATCGGCAGAATTCCGTCGATCCTCAATGCGTCGCATCGGACACAATTCAGGAAGTTTTGATTTGTGCATGCAAGTCGCGAATCAGCTTGGGAAAAAGCCGCATTCGGCTTCCGTACCAGGACCAGGGCTCACCGTCGGTGAGCAGGATCTGCGCCCCGGGAAGAGCGGCCTGAAGCTCCTCCACATGCCTCGCCTGAAAAGGGTACGGTTCGGAGGACAGCAGCACGAGCTCCGGCTGGCGCTCGATGAGCTCTTCGATCGAGAAGTCCGGGTAACGCTTGCCCGAGGGCTTACCGGAAGAAAAAACATTGTCGAGTCCTACCGTCCGAAGCAAATCATCGATGTAGGTCGTGGCTCCAGCCGCCATCCACGGCTTGCGCCAGATCAGGTAACCAGTGCGCAACTTTCTCGAGAATTGCGGCATCTCGTTCCAGTCGGTTTCGATCTGCGACACCAGCCGAGTCGCACACTCCGAAGTGCCGGTGAGGCTTCCCACTTTACGGATCATCTCAAACGCACTGCCCTGATCCACGACATCGGTGACGTAGACCGGGCTGATTTCCGAGAGAGCGTCCACCATCTCGCGAGGGTTCTCTTCCTTTTCCGCAATGATCAGATCCGGACGAAGCCCGCGGACCAATTCCAGATCCACCTTCTTGGTACCCCCTACCCGGACCGTGGCGGTCACGGCAGGCGCAGGATGGATGCAATATCGGGTGGACCCCACTACCCGAGCCCCCAGGCCAAGGTCAAAAAGCGTTTCGGTCTGAGAGGGACACAGAGAAACGATCCGGGCGGGCTGAATGGGAACAGTCAGCGACCGCCCCAGCATGTCGCTGATGGGTCTGGTGCTCATCCGCCACTCACTTGCGACCGATCCGGCCTGCCGAGGGATTGCGGACAGCCTCGTGGTTCCAGGGACAGTGACGGCAGCCATTTCCACAGCAATACCCGCGCTCCAGGTGGGCACAGCGTGTGGTCACCCAATACTGGGTGGCGGGATCCAGGTAAAAGCGCTCGCCCTTTCGACAGGCCACTTCGTGAAGGGCCGCGATTTCGCTATGCTCGCTGTTTTGCTGGTTTTTTGGTACGTCGGTCGTCATGGCTCAGAACCCTGAAGTCTCAGCTTACCCGGCAAAAAACAAGATCCGCATCGTGACGGCTGCCTCGCTCTTTGACGGGCACGACGCCGCGATCAATATCATGCGGCGAATCCTGCAGTCGACCGGCGCCGAGGTCATCCATCTGGGCCATAACCGCTCGGTTGCCGAGGTAGTGGACTGCGCCATCCAGGAAGACGCCCAGGCCATCGCCATGACCTCCTATCAGGGCGGCCATGTCGAGTACTTCAAGTACATGGTCGAGCTGCTGAAAGAGCGCGGCTGCGGCCATATCCGAATCTTCGGCGGGGGTGGCGGCGTGATTCTGCCCTCGGAGATCGAGGAGCTTCATGCTGCGGGAGTCACCCGCATCTACTCTCCCGATGATGGCCGCGCGATGGGCCTCCAGGGGATGATCAATCACCTGATCGAAAATAGCGACTTCGCCACGGGCTCGGGCCTGCCCCAGTCCGGCAAGGAGCTGGATCAGTTTCTATCGCGCCTGAAGTCGCGCGAATCACGCATCATCGGGAATGCCATCTCGGCCGCAGAAAATGCCCCAGAACAGAACACGGGCCTGATCGGAGCCATTCACGCGACGGCGGAGAAGCGCACAAAAAAGGCACCCGTACTCGGAATCACCGGAACTGGCGGCGCAGGAAAATCCTCGCTGATCGATGAATTCGTCCGTCGTTTCATCACGGACTTTCCAAACAAGAGCATTGCCGTCATCTCGGTCGACCCCTCGAAGCGAAAGACCGGCGGCGCGCTCCTCGGCGATCGCATCCGCATGAACTCCGTCCACCACCAGGGCGTGTACATGCGCTCGCTCGCCACGCGCCAGGCGAACCTTGCGCTCTCGAAGCACGTCAAGGAGGCGCTCACCATCGCGCAGGCCGCAGGCTTCGATCTCATCGTTCTCGAGACGTCGGGCATCGGCCAGAGCGATACCGAAATCACTGAGCATTCGGATGTGTCGCTTTACGTGATGACTCCGGAATATGGCGCCGCGACCCAGCTCGAAAAAATCGACATGCTCGATTTTGCCGACGTGATCGCGCTCAACAAGTTCGACAAGCGAGGAGGCCAGGACGCGCTTCGCGACGTGCGCAAGCAGTACCGCCGCAACCACAAGCTCTTTGAAGGCAGCGATGAGGACCTGCCGGTGGTCGGCAGCATCGCCTCGCAGTTCAATGATCCTGGAATGAACCGCCTCTACCGGACGCTCATTGACACGATCGTCAACAAGACCGGAAGTCCGTTCACCTCATCCGTGGCAGCCACGCGCGAGGAGTCGCGCAAGATCCACATCATACCGCCGGAGCGCACGCGCTACCTCTCGGAGATCACCGAAACCATCCGCCGTTACGACGAGTGGACGTCAAAACAGGCGGAACTCGCTCACCAGCTTCAGTCGCTTCGTGAATCACTGGCGGTCCTTCCGGAGAGCGCTGAACTGAAGCCAGCCCGCGACGCCCTTGCGAAGCAGGCTTCCGAGCTCGAGCTGAAGCTCGATGCTGAATGCAGAAACCTTCTCGCGAAATGGCCCGAAAAAGTGAAGGCCTATCGCGATCCGGTGTTCATCTACCAGGTCCGCGGCAAGGATGTTCGCGTCGAGACGCACACGAAATCCCTGTCGCACCTGATGATTCCCAAGGTGTCCCTCCCCCGCTACCGCGCCTGGGGAGACATCCTGCGCTGGAGCCTTCAGGAGAACGTTCCGGGAGAATTTCCGTACACGGCCGGCGTGTTTCCGTTCAAGCGCGAGGGAGAAGACCCGACGCGCATGTTCGCTGGCGAAGGCGGCCCGGAGCGCACGAACCGACGCTTCCACTACGTCTCGCGCGCGATGCCAGCCAAGCGCCTCTCCACCGCTTTTGACTCGGTCACGCTTTACGGCTTTGACCCGGATCGACGGCCGGACATCTACGGCAAGATCGGCAACGCCGGCGTATCCATCTGCTGCCTGGATGACGCCAAGAAGCTCTACTCGGGCTTCAACCTCTGCGACCCGAAGACTTCGGTCTCGATGACGATCAACGGGCCCGCGCCGATGCTCGTGGGCTTCTTCATGAACGCCGCGATTGACCAGCAGTGCGAGCGCTACATTCGCCAGAACGGTCTCACGGACGAAGTGAACGCGCGCATCGATGGGCTATTCCAGGCCAAGGGCCTGCCACGCCCACGGTATCAGGGAGAGCTGCCCCCCGGAAATGACGGCCTCGGACTGATGCTGCTGGGAGTGACGGGTGACGAGGTTTTGCCGAAGGATGTCTACGAAAAGATCCGGGCGCACACCCTGAGCCAGGTGCGCGGCACCGTCCAGGCCGACATCCTCAAGGAAGACCAGGCCCAGAACACCTGCATCTTCTCGACGGAGTTTGCCCTGCGCATGATGGGCGACATCCAGGACTACTTCATCCGAAGCCAGGTCAAGAATTTCTACTCGGTGTCGATCTCGGGCTACCATATCGCCGAAGCCGGCGCGAACCCGATCACGCAGCTGGCCTTCACCCTCGCCAACGGCTTTACCTTCGTCGAGTACTACGTCTCGCGCGGCATGGACATCAACCAGTTCGCGCCGAACCTATCGTTCTTCTTCTCGAACGGCGTCGATC
Organism: Bacteriovorax stolpii; assembly: GCA_945860415.1. Lineage (GTDB taxonomy): Bacteria > Bdellovibrionota > UBA1018 > UBA1018 > UBA1018 > CAIOHW01. The sequence continues at coordinate 12,369 of CAMAQA010000006.1, read as the reverse complement.
CGGAGTACTCGGTCATCGGACGCGTGGCGCGACGAATCTGGGCCAAGGCACTCAAGCACAAGTATGGTGCCGACTCGCGCTCGCAGATGCTCAAGTACCATATCCAGACCTCCGGACGTTCGCTCCACGCCCAGGAGATCGACTTCAACGACATCCGCACGACGCTGCAGGCCCTGTACGCCATCTACGACAACTGCAACTCGCTGCACACGAATGCCTATGACGAGGCCATCACGACCCCGACAGAGGCTTCTGTGCGCCGTGCGATGGCGATTCAGCTGATCATCAACCACGAGCTGGGCCTCGCCAAGAACCAGAACCCGAACCAGGGATCCTTCATCATCGAGGAGCTCACAGATCTCGTCGAGCAGGCCGTCATGGCGGAGTTCGACCGGATCACCGAACGCGGTGGCGTGCTGGGCGCGATGGAAACGATGTATCAGCGCGGCAAGATCCAGGAAGAGTCGCTCCATTACGAGATGCTCAAGCACACGGGCGAATACCCGATCATCGGCGTGAACACATTCCTCTCGTCGGAGGGTTCACCCACGGTGATTCCACGCGAGGTCATCCGAGCAACCAACGACGAAAAGGAGTACCAGATCTCCATGCTGAAGGCGCTTCATCGCTTCCGCTCGGAGGAGTGTGGCCAATCGCTCATCGAGCTTCGCTCGGCGGCGGCCCAGGGGCGAAACATCTTCGACCAGCTCATGCAGGCCACGAAGGTCTGTTCGCTCGGCCAGATCACCCAGGCCCTCTTTGAAGTGGGCGGCCAGTATCGCAGAAACATGTAGGACCTGCGCCGACTACTCGAGCCGTTCGGCCAGAAAGGCATTGCTGGTCGGACCCGAGAGCACTCCGATGAAGGTGCCGCTGCCGACCGGCTTGTCCGTTGTCGTGAGGTCTCCTGGAAAGTCGAGTGAGCTGAAGTACGGCGCCCCAGTGGCGCTGGCTCCGTAGCTGTCGATGGAATAGGTTCCGTCGATGTTTTTCGTGATCGTCTTCAAGGGAACATCAAACCCGAAATCTGCTCCGGCCGTGGTTTCAGCACCATAATACCGGCGAAGGTAGCCTCCGATCGGTGTCTTGGTTCCGACGTAATAGTCCGAGGCCTCGAAGTAGACGCCGACGATCGCACGATTATTGATTCGGTATCGCTCGAGCACCGGCGCATCGCCCAGCTTGGGATGAAGGAGCGGAAAGGAAGCACAAACATAGGCATCCGCGCCCACATCATATTGGCCATTCAGCTTTCCAGTACATCCAGAAGTGCTCCAGGGCGCAGGAGTCTGCGACGCAAGCGCGGAGGAACGAAGGCCGATCCAGACCATGTTTCGGAGATCATAAAAGACGTTCAGCGAAGTGGATGAGCCCTTCTCCACGGTGATGGGTGTCGGAAGCGGAATGGTGTACTGGCACGAGGACACCTCGATTCTCGATTCCTGCGGAAAGGAATCGATCACGGGCACACCGTCGCTCTGCGTGACATAAGTTGCTAGACCGATATCTACAGAACCCTGGACAGTCAGGGTGTAGGAACCCTCGTCAAAGCACGTGTGAACTACCATCTCCTGGTAGGTTCCAGCGTCCACTTCGATTGCTCGGCCAGTGAGGCTGTCCATCCCCACTTCCTGGTTCCACTCGACGAGGCAGGAATCGTTCGTATCGGCATCGCAATAGTAGACCTCGGACGAAACCGCCGAACCGACGAGCTCGACGGCACGAACCGGAATCTTGAACGAGTCGTAATAGAAGGTCGAACTCAGCTCCAGCGGGCTGAAGGTCGGTGTGGGCAGGGGCGTCGGAGTGACGCTCGGTTCGGGAGTTGGCGTATCGCTCGGCGTATCGCTCGGATCCGGAAGAGGGTCTTCGATGATCGGAACTTCCGACGTGACGCGAATGAAGCGAAGAGCCACGTTTCCTGTTCCACCACCGCACGCGAGCAGGCTCGAGAGCAGGATCGCCGCCGTGACGGGACGAATCAGGGTGTGACGCAGGATCGATCTCGACACGAGCACTCCTCCAAAGATCAGTGTTCGGTGTGCGCGAAACCTTGTCAATCTTCACGAGGATCCACTAGGGTGAGGACATGCAGATCTACGATTTTGAACTGAAGGACATCGACGGAAATCTGACATCGTTGAAGCAGCACCAAGGCAAGGTGTTGCTGATCGTCAATGTTGCGAGCGCCTGCGGATTCACGCCGCAGTACGACGGACTGGAAAAACTGCATCGCAAGTACAAGGATCGTGGACTCGTCGTTCTCGGCTTTCCGTGCAATCAGTTCGGCGCCCAAGAGCCCGGCGACGAGAAGGAAATCCAGCAGTTCTGCAAACTCAAATATGACGTGACCTTTCCGATGTTGTCGAAAATCGAGGTCAACGGTCCCGGAGCCCATCCGCTTTTCCAGCACCTCAAAAGCGAGGAAAAAGGGCTTTTCGGGACGGAAGCCATCAAGTGGAACTTCACGAAGTTCCTCGTCGACCGTCAGGGAAATGTCGTCGAGCGCTTTGCCCCGCAGACCGCTCCTGAAAAACTCGAGAAACAGGTCGAGGCACTGCTCGGCTGATTTGACTTCGACTTCTTGCGTGCCTACCCTTGAGGAAATGTCCTGGAACGGCTGAAGTCCGGTGAAATTCCGGCGCTGGCCCGCAACGGTGAAAGTCCGATCGCCCTCCAGGGTCCACTGCCAGAATGACGTCAGGGGTCGAATCCTCGTGGAAAAGGGATTCTGGATCCGGGAACCGAGCCTCGTCTTTAGGTCGCTCGACCTCCTTTCGTCGTGACTGGCAACGACGAAAGGCAACGGCGTGCAACGATCTCTCTACAGGCTCTGCATCATCAGCGCGGTCACGGTCTGTGCGACCCTTTCCCAGGCATACGGTGAAGAGACCGAAAATCTCGAGCCGGTGGTGATTACGGCAAGCCGCATTACGACTCCCCAGGATGAGGTTGCTCAGTCCATCGCAGTAATCGAACCGACCGAGTCGGACCGCCAGTCCGGCAAACCGATCTTCGAGCTCCTACGTTCGGCCCCTGGAGTGAGCGTGATGAATTCCGGAGGGCCGGGTAGACTCACCGAAGTTTATATCCGGGGATCAGGATACCAGCAGACACTCGTCATGGTCGACGGAGTGGTGATGAACGATCCATCCAGCCCGGCTAGAGGCTATGACTTTGGCAGGCTCAACGCTCGACAGGTGGACCGAATTGAAGTCCTTAGTGGATCACAGAGCGGAGTGCACGGTGCGAATGCCATCGGAGGCGTGATCAACATCATCACCCGCCGCCAGCAAAGCAACTCTGCGTCGATTTTCGGAGAATATGGTGCCTTCGATACTCGACGTGGATCAATACTCGCAGCGAGAGAGGTGGGATTAAGTACAGTCAATCTCAACTTCGGATACGATGAGAGTGAAGGATTTCCAGCCGCTTCCTCGAGGTACGGCAACTCCATCAATAGCGGGTACCGAAACTTTTCAGGAACTGTATCCACCGAGACCAAATTGAAAGACGCGTGGCACCTTCGGACCACGGCAAGGGCATATCAGGCGCGCTCTGAACTTCCTTTCTCAGGGGGAAGCGGCGGAGATGATCCCAATCACGTTCAGTTTGAGACACAAGGAACTGCTCGGGCCGAAGTGAGCTACCAAGGAAACTCCAACTGGGAACCGACGATCGCGCTCTCTTTTTTCAAGACCTTTCGAAAGACTGATAACGCACCGGACCTTATCCATGCCGATTCGGCTACCGGGCGCTATCATGGCGCTCGATTCCGTCTCGAGCAGCTGAACCAATTCATCCTGAATGACTCAAACACCCTGACTATCGGAATCGACAGCCAAATTGACCGAGGTTCGATTTACGACCAGTACGGCGCCTACATCAGCGCGATGCCGTCAGTAAGCCAATCCGTAACAGGAATTTTTTCCGAGAATAGGTGGAAATCAGGAAGCAGCTTCGCCAGCGTGGCACTGCGCGGAGATCGGTTTCACGGTTTTGGGAACCAACTGACTTACCGACTGGGCCCGGGGCATCGATTCGAGAGTACTGGGACAACGCTCAAGGGAAGCCTGGGAAGAGGATTCAAGATCCCCAGCCTCGATCAGATTTACGCCCCAATTTACGGCAATCCTTCACTCTCATCAGAAACCAGCTTCAGCTATGATCTGTCGATGCAACAGGATTTGGGCCCAGGTCTCACTCTCCAGACCACATGGTTCCAATCCCAGTTCTCGAATCTCATCCTTGGCGATCCGACGGATATGTTCAAGTACAAGAACATCGGTTCCGCAACAAACAAGGGCCTTGAAACCAGTTTCAGCTACTCATCACCCTCGGGCTCCAGCCTGACGATCCAACACACATTTCTAATGGCGAGGAACAATGACAAGAACGAGGATCTTATCAGGCGTCCCAGACAAAGCCTGCACCTGAGCGCTCGCCGCAAGCTACTCCAGAGCCTCGATTTCGGGATCAATGCCCGTTATGTCGGCATCAGAAACGACACCGACCCGGGTTTTAGTACCATCCGCATGCCCTCCTACACCGTCTTCAATGCTGATGCTTCCTACACGATTGGCGGAGGATACAAGGCCTTCGGAAGGCTCGACAACGTGCTGGATCGCGAGTACGAGGAGGTCGCCGGATATGGCACAGCAAGGCGATCGCTGTACGTCGGCCTGCAGAAGGAAATCTGAGTTCGAATGAAACCATTCACCCTCGCGCTGGTCCGATCCGCCATCACTCACCTGCTCATCGCAGGTGTGGTGGTGCTGGGACTCGGTCTGGGCGGGGGATGGATCGAACAACGGTTTCGCCTCGGGTCCGCCCACCCGTCGGCAGTGGTCGAGATGCGATGGAGCGGTCCGAGCGGCACAGACTCGCCCCCCAGGAAAGCTCGGCAAAGGGCACGCCCCTCGATGAGCACACCGCAGTCAACAGGAGCTGCCGCATCGCCACCTGCGGCGACCGTGGGTCAGCACGGAGAACAACTCCTGCCCGCAGGAACGCTCGTGGCACCACAGGGTGCGCCGCAGTACCCTCCACTCTCACGTCGTGCGGGAGAAGAAGGCACTGTGACACTGGAATTCATGCTGAGAGGCGATGGCAGGGCTGCCGAGGTGGCCATCGCCCGCTCCAGCGGCCACACTCGCCTGGACAATGCCGCTCTGAACTTTCTAGAATCCACACGACTCGACGTGCCACCGGGGACCCTGCCCGACCGCAAGCTCAATCTATCCTTCGTCTTCAAGCTCCAGAACTGACTCGATCCTGACAAAACGGTCCTCGTCCGGGCCGCAAATTCTCGCTAGAATCGGCAGTGATGCACCTCTACTGCAACCGTACCCTGAATCTGCGCTCCATCCAGGCCGTCGGCTACGACATGGATTACACCCTCATCCACTACGACGTGCACCAGTGGGAGGAGCGCGCCTACAAGTACCTCAAGGAACGATTCGTCCAGGAAGGCTGGCCGGTCGACCACCTTCAGTTCGATCCGAACCTCGTGCGACGAGGACTGGTCATCGACGCCCACAAGGGAAACATCCTCAAGACCAATCGCTTTGGTTTCGTGAAGCGTGCCGTGCATGGCACCAAACTGCTGGAGTACGACGGACTTCGCGAAGCGTATCAACGCACGATCGTCGACCTCAATGAAACGCGATGGATCTTCCTGAATACTTTTTTCTCGCTCTCAGAAGGCTGCTTCTACGCGCAGCTCGTCGACCTTCTCGACGAAGGAAAGATTCCCGAGCATCTGGGCTATGTCGACCTCTACCACCGCGTACGCCGGACGCTCGATGCCGTCCACGCCGAGGGCCGCCTGAAAGCTGAGATCATGGCCCATCCCGAGCACTTCGTCCGGCTTGATCCGGATGTCCCGCTCGCGCTTCTCGATCAGAAGCACTCCGGAAAGAAGCTTCTCCTGATCACGAACTCCGAGTGGAGCTACACGCAGCACATGATGAGCTTTGCCTTCGACCGATTCCTTCCGGAAGGAATGGGCTGGCGATCGCTCTTTGACGTGGTGATCGTGAGTGCCCGCAAGCCCGACTTCTTCACCACCACTAATTCCTTCTTTGAGGTTGTCAACGGCGAGGGGCTGCTCCGACCCTTCGTTGGAGACCTGAAGGAAGGCGCGGTGTATTTCGGCGGCAGCGCACGCGCCGTGGAACGCCACCTGGGGCTTTCCGGCGACGAGCTTCTCTATGTGGGCGACCATGTCTTTGGTGATGTCCAGGTGACCAAAAGCATCCTGCGCTGGCGCACGGCCCTGATCGTCAACGAACTCGAGGAGGAGATTGTCGCTGCCGAGGCGTTTCACGCCAGCCAGCTGCTCCTGGCGGAACTGATGAAGGAGAAGGAACGGCTCGAGGCCCAGTACTCGGCGCTCCGGCTGAATCTGCAGCGCATCCAAAAGGGCTATGGGCCTCAGGTTGGCGACCCTGCCTCCACTCAGGCAAGCATGCAGCAGCTGAAGCTCCAGCTCGAAGAGGTCGACCGAAAGATTGCCCCATTGGCGCGCCAGTCGACCGAGCTGGGACACCCCATCTGGGGGCCCCTGATGCGCGCGGGTAACGACAAGAGTCACCTGGCGTTTCAGCTCGAGCGCTATGCCGACGTGTACACTTCGCGGGTCGGGCACTTCCTGGAGGCAACTCCGTTCGTGTACCTCAGGTCGCCGCGAGGAACGCTCGCGCACGACCAGGGGTGATCATCCCGCCGATCATTCGTCGCGACGATCGAGAATCCGAAGCGAGTCGTCACACTTGCCGGTGAACGCATGCCGCGAAGCCCGCCTCTTCGGCGCAGTTTCGATCAGGGATCTGAGCCCAGGAAAATTCACGCGGACCATTTCCTCGATTTCGGCAACCCGAGGAGAGTGCGAGAAGCCGAGCTCGAAGAGCAGCGACCAGATTCCATGCTTCCAGAAGGCGAAGTCCTCGAAGGTTCCGTTTGCGGGATAAATGACCGTACTGGAATTGCCCGTCTCATACCGGCTCTCGACCACGGACGCTTCGACCAGTTTCACGAACTCGGCCTGGTGCGCGGTTTCGAGATCGCGAGTACTGAAGCCCCAGGGGTAGACGACCGCGGGATAATGGGTATGAAGGGTGGCCACGCTCACGATCGATTCACGTGCAACGAATTCAGCCAAGGCACGAGTGGACCGAAGCGCAAACTCGCTGTCGCTGCCGCATGGGCCTGGATAATCGCGATTCGGATCATGAGACCTTCCTGACGCCTTCTCTTCACGCGATCGTGAGTTGTAGCCACCGACATTGAGCACAGGAACGACATAAACCGTCATCGTCGAGATCGGCTGTTCCGAGAGATCGGCAGCCGCGGCAAGTGCCACTTCGGAGGATCCGTATTCGTTGCCGTGGTGGGTGGCAACGATCATACCACGGCCCGGCCCACTTCCAATCCGAAGGCCTTCGATGTCCGCCCCGGAATCCGATCTCCCCAGCACGAATCGCGACACTCGTCCCGGATGCTTCGACTCGAGCCGTTTCAGGAATTCCACGACCTGCGGGTACCTGCGATCCGTGCGGGCCTGATATCCGGGGGGCTGCGCATGAGCGCTGGTCGCGAAGAGTGAGCAGGCTACTGCCGAGAGGAGCATCCAGGAACGAGATTTCATGGACCCGATTCTCTGCCGCCAGACTGGCAAAGGCAATCAGGAAGCCCGGTTGGCAATCCGGGTCAGGATCTCGTTTCGGCGCTGTTCCAGTTCGTCGATCTGCTGTTGTCCGAGCTGCAGACGCTCATCCACTTCCGCAAGCTGGCTTCGACTCTGGTCCTGACGAAGCTCGATCGTATCGAGCTCTTCCTGAAGTGCCGCGTACTGCGACTGGAGCTCTCGGACCCTGGACTCATACTGTCGATAGATGTCGTCCTTTTGCTGCTCGAGCGCCCAGTTCCGCGACTCACTGACCGCGAGCTCCTGCGTCCTCAACTCGGTGCGCAGCTCCTCCACGCGGGCCGCAAGCTGAGCGCGCTCCCCCGAAACGACTCGTTCTCTTTCACGAGCCGAGACGAGCTCATCGCTCTCGAAGTTCTGTGACTCGAGATCTCTGACCTTCTGGACGGTCACCCGGTGCTCCAGATTCTTGTCGGCCAGATCAGCCTGAAGTGTTGCCAGCAATCCCTGGCTGCGAACTCTTTGCGCTTCCACCACGGCATCTTTCTGCTCCTGCCTGGCAAGGACGTCTCGCGAGGCCGAATCACGCTCCTCGCGGGCGATCAGCAAGTCTCGCGAAATCCGGCTGATCCGAGCGCGGAGCTCCGCAGCGCGGTCCATGTCCTGCCGGCGAGAGTCTTCGATTCGTGCAAGTTCATTTTCATCACTGAACTGCTTCAGGCTGGCGGCAGCGATTCGGTCCTGCACCTCGCGAAGTGCGGAATCAGTTTCGGCTGACGCTTGGATTGCCACAGATCGCGCTGGAAGCTCCGAGTCGGTGCCTGACTGCCCTGTCGATGTGGGTGGGCTCCTCAGTCGATACGCGATTCCCTTCGATGCCTGCCAGGCAGGCACAGGCTTCAACTCGGGCGCAAGCACTGCAGCAGCCAGAAGGCCTGCGAAGAGCTCAAGCCACGGCAGGATGGATGCGCTCCGATTCATAGCAGGCCTGTGCAAAGGACCAGTTCACGAAGCTCCAGTACGTCCGGAGGTACCGGGCGCGCTCATTCCGATAGTCGATGTAATAGGCGTGCTCCCAAAGGTCGCACACGAGCAGGGGTCGCCCCCCTCCGTCACGGAGTGGGTTTCCGGCATCGTGAGTCGTCCGGATCGAAAGCCCGCCCCCTTCATCCTCGCGAACGAGCCACACCCAACCCGAACCAAAGTGAGCCACGCCCTGACGTTCAAACTCCTTCTGGAACTCCTCAACCGATCCGAAATCCCGCTCCATGGCCTGGAGCAGTTCACCTCGAGGAATTACTGCCGCTCGAGGAGTCAGGCTGTTCCAGAAGAAGGAGTGGTTCCAATGCTGGCCGGCATTATTGTACAGAGGCCCCTCTGGAGCCGAACGCACCAGCTCCGTCAGGCTCATCTCGCCCTGCGGCGTTCCGCGGACTAGTTCATTCAACTTGTCGACATAGCCCTGGTGATGGCGCCCATAGTGGAACTCCATGGCCTCGAGCGCGGAAAGCGAATACTTCAGCTCCGGCAGCTGGTGCAGCTTCATGAAGTATCGTGCTGCAAGTCCTCCTCCATTCGCCCGGCAAGCGGCTAGCCGATCCCCTGCACCCCCAGTCGATCATCGGCCGTGATTCCGGCTGAATCGACATACTGGCGAAACAGCGGCGCAGGATGCTGCGCGAGCGCCGGCTTCTCTTCTCGAATCAGGACGGCGAGCATGATGCAGATTGCGGCCGGAATGGCCGACCAGAGAAACAGATCTCGGAGTGCAACGCCGCGCGAGAGAAGGAATGCTGCTGTAATAGGACCAACCACTGCTCCGGCATTGTCCATGGCACGGTGAAAGCCGAAGGCCAGCCCATGCCTCTCTGGAGGAACGCTTGAAGCCAGCAGGGCATCGCGGGGCGATGTTCTGAGCTCCTTTCCGACACGATCCGCAAATCGAATCACTAGCAGCATCGGCCAGGAGGTGATGAAAGCAATCAATGGGCGACCAACGCCGGCAATACCGTAGCCAAAAACGAACCAGGGCTTGAAGCGATGGAAGCGATCCACGATCACCCCCGAGAAGAGCTTCAGGATGCTTTCGGTCGACTCTGCGACGCCTTCAATGAGGCCCATCGCACGGGGACCGGCCATGAGAACCGAAGACAGGTAAATCGGAATCAAAGGATAAAGCAGCTCGCTGCCGCTATCATTGACGAGGCTGATGATGCCAATCAGCCATACGGTCAGCGGCAATGATCGAAGCATGGAAATCATTTAGATTTAGGGAATTCAAAAACTACTACTACTGGCGAACCGGAGTTTTTCCATGACGCGCCTGCACAACTTTCCGGCGCATGGGCGGAGGTCGACCTGACCCCATTGGCCGATGTGGGGTTCGGTCCCGCGCACCTGGTTCAACTCGCCCGTCATGGCAAGCTCACCCCTGACGAGGTCCAAGATTCCATCCACCACTTCGCCTTTGACCTGAAGCAGAACGGGAAGGGTCAGAACCTCAAGGGACCGCCTATAAGCTTCTTCATGGGCATTTTACGAAAAGGGGTACTCTATGCCCCACCCGAGAACTTTGAGATCCCTGTAGAGGCAGCCAGACGTCTTTACGTCGAAAGCAAACGACGTATCGAGGAGCGCCGGCAGGCCGAGGAGCGGGAACTCATGGAACTGGAGTTTGCAGAGTGGAGGAGGGGGTTAAGTTCCGAGCAGCTTGGCACCCTGGTTCCTGAAGTGGTTCGTCATATCGCGAGCGCCCGTGAAAGCTCCCTGCGGAGTCACTTCAACGAGGCGGTCTGGCCTGAGGTTCGGGGTGGGGTTCCTGGCTTTTCCAAGAACGAGCAAGCCGAGATCTCTCACCAGATCGAGCAATCGCTCAAAAGAGGCCAAGTCTAATGCCGACTATTTCGACATTTTTCGGAATCACGATTCATATGTTTTACAGTGATCACAACCCGCCGCATTTTCACGCCGTTTACGGTGATTTTGAGGCTCTTGTAGGGATCTCACCCATTCAGATTCTCGAGGGGAATCTTCCAAACCGGGTAAAGTCGCTCGTGTTTGAATGGGCGGCTCTTCACTAGGTCGAGCTGATGGTCGATTGGGACCTTTGCGTGAAAAAGCAAAAACCGGTCGATATTGCTCCGCTAGAATAAATTTTAAGGAGTGCACCATGAGAAAGATCCTATCCTGTGAGGTCCTTTCTAACTTTCGAATAAAGATCAATTACGACGACGGAAAAACCATAGAGATCGATTTTACGAACAAAATTGAAAAAGATACCGTTACGGAGTCTCTCGCTAACCCCGATGTCTTTAAACAAGTGAAGATTACCAGGGATGGGCGCGCTATCGAATGGCCCGGTGAAGTAGAATTTTGTGCAGATTCGCTTTGGTTTTGTAGTAGCCCCGCTTTCGACCGGCCCAGTCTGAGTCGCTAAGACATAGGAATAAGACTAGGAATATGACTAGTAATAAGCGGGAACAAATCGAGGTGATGACCTCCAAGGAACGACGCCGGCGGTGGGCTCCTGCCGAGAAAAAGCACATCGTTCAGGAGACTTACGAGCCAGGAGTAACTGTTTCCCTGGTTGCGCGTAGGCATGGTATTCCGCCAAGCCAGTTATTTTACTGGAGGCGAAGAATGGAAGAAGGCGCACTGACTGCTGTTGGCTCTGAAGAAAAGGTGATTCCGGAAAGCCAGGTTCGTGAGCTCGAAGCCAAGATCCGAAGACTTGAACGAATTCTCGGTCAGAAAACGGTCGATATCGAAATCCTCAAAGAGGCGATTCGAATCGGACGCGAAAAAAAACTCATCTCGCGACAGCCATTGGCCGGAGTGGAAGGTTTCGAGTGAGACAGGTTGCGCGAGTTCTTGAAGTTTCTCGTTCCAATCTCCGAGAACAAATTCAACAGCCCGATACACATCAGCGTGAGCGTTACACTAAGGCTGACGATGTGTGGCTTCTTCCCATGATTCGAGTCATCACAGACCACCGCCCGACCTATGGATATCGGCGGGTGACCACACTGTTAAATACTGAGCTCCAAAAACAGGGTAAAATCCGTGTGAATCACAAGCGGATTTACCGGATCATGAAGGAGGCAAATCTACTTCTGCAACGACATACGGGTAGACCAACGAAAACCCATGACGGCAAAGTGATTACTCTACACAGCAATACGCGCTGGTGCTCGGACGCATTCTCGATTCAGTGCTGGAATGCCGAGCGGGTTCATGTCGCATTCAGCTTGGACACGTGTGATCGCGAAGTCATTCGGTACATCGCCTCGACGATTGGGGTCGATGGAGCGATGATACGAGATCTGATGGTCGAGTCCATTGAGGCTCGATTTCAGGGTGCCCGCGTGGCACCCACACGACTTCAGTGGCTGACGGACAATGGTCCCGGCTACATCGCTCGTGAGACCGTGGAACTCGCCCGGAATTTGAATCTAGAGCCATGCACCACGCCATCCTATAGTCCTGAAAGTAACGGCATGGCGGAAGCGTTCGTAAAGACATTCAAGCGAGATTACGTCTGGTCTGCCGATTTGTCGGATGCTCGGAGAGTCATGGAACAGCTGCACAAATGGTTCGAGGACTATAACGAGATTGCCCCTCACAAGGGGCTCAAAATGCTATCGCCTAGAGAGTTTAGGCGGCAGCAAGAACATCAACAATTAACCGGCTGAAGCTGGACCGGTATTGACGGGGCAACTCCA
>CAMAQA010000005.1 GCA_945860415.1 Bacteriovorax stolpii | reverse complement strand
AGCTCAAAAATACCCCCTTGCCGGCCTGTTGGCTCATCTCGATCCCCCTGTGTCAGATGGGAAAGAAACAATCAGAACAGGACCTTGGCTTTAAAGCTCCAAGGACAGAATCGCTTTGGAATTAACTAGGGACAGAATCGCTTTGGAATCACAGACTTCTTCTGACGTGTCGATCAGGACACATTTTGACGATCCATGCGGCCAGCGAGATGCTTGAAAAATGCGCTCAAAGTGGAGCGTCAACACACCGGGCAGGAGCAGAACGTATGTCGGATCGTGACCTGAAGGATGGACTGAAAGCCGCTGGCTACAGCTTCGAGGAATACTGGTTTTATCGCCATAATCAGGAGCTCGTCGAAGAGATGCGCGAGAAGGAAGAGGCGAAGAAAAAGGATCGGAGCCATCTACGGCTGATCCAGGGAGGACTTTCCGAGTCGGCTGCGCCCGCTCCGGAGCAGGCCCCTCCAACGCCCGTCAAAAAAGCGGCATAGGCGATTTTGCCGCCAAGTCCTTGAAAACAGTTCGATCGCCGGCATCCGCGGATAACGATCCTGCGGGTGCCGGGGATGTTTTTTCGTCGCCTTGAAAAAATTTTTGACGGCCCGGCAAAACTTGCTTAGCCTTTTTCCAGTGCTTCCCACGGAAAGAAAGGGAAGTGCTCTCAGGGTGGACAACTTTAACTCACGGAAGGGTTAAGAAGGGTGGCATTGATGCTGGCAAATCGATCTGCGTTGGTAGGTGAAAGTCTCGCAATCCAGGATGTCCTGAAGACGATCGACAAGATCTCTCAGACGGATAGCACGGTCCTGATCACGGGCGAGAGTGGTGTGGGCAAGGAACTCGTCGCCCGCGCGATCCATGACAAGTCGGCACGTGCCAGCAAGGCCCTCGTCGTTGTCAACTGCGCCGCAATTCCTGCGGAGCTGATTGAGGCCGAGCTCTTCGGCCATATGAAGGGTGCCTTCACGGGCGCAACCCAGAATCGCCTCGGCCGCTTCGAAGCGGCCCATGGCGGAACGATCTTCCTCGACGAAGTCGGCGAGCTTCCGATGCACCTGCAGGCCAAGCTCCTGCGCGTCATCCAGACTCGCCAGTTCGAAGCGGTCGGATCGAACAAGACGATCGAAGTCGATGTCCGGATCATTTCGGCAACGAATCGCGACCTCGAGTCGGCGGTCCAGAAGCGTGAATTCCGCGAAGACCTCTACTATCGCCTGAACGTCATTCCTGTGAAGATTCCTTCGCTGCGCGAGCGGAAGACGGACATTCCGGCTCTGATTCAGCACTTCATCACGCAGTTCAACGGTGCGACCGGCCATACGGTCGAGATGCCTCAGGGCCAGATCCTCGATGCATTGATGGCCTATGACTGGCCGGGCAACGTCCGCGAGCTCGAGAATCTGATCGAGCGCCTCGTGATCCTCAAGGGTCAGGGCAGCGTGGACCTCGGTGATCTCCCGCATCGGATCTTCCAGAAGTTCGCGGAAGGCCGTCCTGCAGGAACGGGCGCCATGTCGGAGTGGGAATTTCCACGCATGGTGCTGCCGACCTCGGGCCTCGACCTCAAGGCCATCGTGGAGGCTTTCGAAAACCACCTGGTCGACCAGGCTCTCGCCCGCACCGGCAACAACAAGAACCGTGCAAGCGAGCTCCTGCAGATGAACCGCACCACTCTGGTTGAAAAGCTCCGCAAGCGCGGCATGATCCAGACGGTCGGTAGCCGCAACCGCATGAGGGAAGACGCGGCCGTTGCAGCCGGACAGATGAATGATGCGGTTCTGCTCAGCTCGAACGCGAACAACAACAACAACAACGGCAACAACGGCAACAAGAACGTGAACGGAAATTCCGGCAACACGACCAACGCCATCAACAACAATGGCGCGAACAACGGTCGCAACTCCGGCACCGGAATCGATCTGTGATGATCGGCCCCTGACGGGGTCGTGAGTTGAAGACAAAGCAGCGGCCGCCCTCGGATTTCCGGGGGCGGCCGTTGGTCTATGGGAGGCATGCTCCTACTTGTTTTCGCCTTCAGCCTTCTGGATGGTCTGGCGCACGAGGTTGCGGACGATGCGATTGCGATTGGTGCCGCCGACAAGCGCCTTGGCATCGTCATAGAGCGTTGGATCATTGATCAGGGCGCCCAGGCTGCCGTGGCCGTTATTGATCTTTTCCAGGATGGAGTTCAGGTTCTTCACGGCCTCCTTGAGCTGCAGGTCATCCAGGTCGCGGTTGAGCTTCGAGCTCGCTGCCGCGAGATTCTTGGCCGTCGCAGCGAGGCCCTCTGCAAGCTGGTCGGCTCGATTTCCTTTTTCAAAGCCCTTCAGCATGCGTTCCATGCTTCCGGCGATGCTGTTGAGCGTGATCAGGAGCTGGTCGCCACGGTTCAGGACCTGGTTGAAGTCCTTGCCGGTCCGGACGTCGATGATGGCGTAGTCCTGGATCATCACTGAGTCGAGATCGCCCGGAGTCAGCCGGATGAATTTGTCTCCGAGCACGCCCATGGTCGAGATTTCTGCAGTGGTTCCTTGTCGGATCCACTCTCGGAACTTTCTCTCGACTCCGAGCTTCACCGCGACATCGCGGGTCTTCGGATCGATCGAGATGTCGTCCACGGTGCCGACCTGCAGCCCGCTCAGCACGACCTTGGCTCCTGGAATCAGGCCATCGACTGAATCGAAATGGGCGAAATAGATGTTTCTGCGGCTGAGCAGGCCCGATCCTCCTCCGAGCAGCATGACGGCCGTGGCAAAGAGGGCGACGCCAGTGATGGCAAAAAGCCCCGTCTTGAATTCAAAACCCCTCTGGTTCATGTGCTCTCCTCTGGGAACAGGAATTTTCGGACAACCGGATCACGGGAGGACCGGATCGACTCGACGGTTTCAATGCAATGGATCCGACCCTGGTGCAGGATCGCGATTCGATCGGCCACGGCGAGCGCGCTGGCGATGTCATGGGTGACGAAGATTCCGGTCAGGCCGCGTCTCTTCAGGTCGAGGATGTTCTGCACGAAGCGGGTCGTGTTGACCGGATCGAGTCCTGCCGTCGGTTCGTCAAAGAGCAGAATTTCCGGGCCCAGGATCATGGCGCGGGCAAGGCCCGCCCGCTTTTGCATTCCGCCGGAAAGCTCGCCCGGAAGCAGGTTCTCGGATCCGGGCATGTCGACGAGGGTGAGCATCTCGGCCACGCGGGCTCGAATTTCCGGTTCCTTCAGCTTCGTATGCTCTCGGAGCGGGTAGGCGAGGTTTTCGTAGACCGTGAGCGAATCGAATAGCGCGCCATTCTGGAAGACATAGGCGATCTTCTTTCGAACGTCGATCCAGTCCCGTTCGTGAAGTCCCGAGATCGTCCTTCCATGCCAGAGAATCTCGCCGGCATCGGGCTCCTCGAGCCCGATGATTGAGCGCAGGATCAGGCTCTTGCCCGTTCCTGATCCGCCGAAAAGGGCAAGCAGCTCCTGGCCGCGCAGCTGGAGGTCGATGCCCTCGTGGACGATCTTGCTTCCAAACCTGCGTCTGAGGCCCCGGAGTTCGAGGACGCAATCTGCGGTGATGGTCATATTCTTGGATACACCGTCAGGATGAAGAGCTTGGTGAGGAAGAAGTCCGAGATCATGATGAACACGCTCGATACCACCACCACCCAGGTCGTGCTGTTGCCCACTCCCTGCGTGCCGCCTTCCGTGTTGAGTCCCTTCCAGCAGGCGGCCAGCGAGATGAAGACCGCAAAGATCGCGGTCTTGGCCATTCCGGTCGTCAGGTCATACAGGCGCAGGGTTTCCAGCGTCTTGGCCCAGTAGAATTCCGAGTTGATTCCGAGCTCGGTGCGTCCCACCAGCATGGCTCCAAAAAGGCTGACGTAATCGGCAATGAGGGTCAGGATCGGAAGGGCGATCAGCGCCGCCAGCAGCCGTGGAATGACGATCCGCTTGATCGGGCTCGTGCCCAGCGCGCGCATCGCATCGATCTGCTGGGTCACCTTCATGGAGGCCACTTCGGAGGCGATTCCTGATCCGATCCGACCTGCAACCAGGAGGCTGGTGAAGACCGGACCCATTTCGCGCGCGATGGTCAGCGCGACCACCTTCGGCACGTAAAGCTTCGCCCCGAACTTTGCCATGCCGTAGCCGAACTGGAGCGCCATGACGGAGCCGGTGGCCAGCGCCGTGACGAGAACGAGCCCGAGTGACTCGACACCGATGCGGTAGATCTGCTGGATGATCAACGAGTGGTAAAAGGGGCGCCTGAAGAGCTCGCGCGCGGCCTGGATGCCGAGATGCACGACTCCTCCTGCGATCTCAATCGTTGATCGCCAGTACTGGGCGGAAACCATGACTCCTAGGCTAACATGAAATCACTTCGAAAGAGGAAGCGTGGCGAGGACTTTATCGAAAGCCGGACGGTCCTGTTCGTGGTGACGTTCGAGTGACACCAGCGTCAGGTCAAAGACGCAGCCATCCCGTGCGAAGATGATGCTTTCAATGACGACCTGCGAGCCGGCCGCCCAGCCGTGGACCAGGCTGCGCAGGGCGGGAATGCCTGCGACCATGGTATCGATGTGTTCCTGCTTCTGGATGCGCGAGAGTCCGCTTCCCAGCGACTGGGCGACCCTTCTCAGCGCAGGAGCACCCTTCTGGTACGACTTTCGACAGCCGGAAGTGTAGGCCAGCGTGCTTCCGGTTTCTCCATTCTGGAAGCTGAGCCCGGGAACAATCGAGCCGGCCTGCGCAGAGCCGCGTTCCTTCCTGGAGGTCGGCAGCTCCAGAGACTTCCAGGGCGCTGCCAGCGGAGACATGGAGCCCGTGGCTTTTGACTCACTTTCATGAAGCGGGGCGGGCTCCTCCACCGGTCGGACATTGCCGATCAGGACGGAGCACCCCGAGAGGGCGGTTGCAGTCATGAAGATTGCCAGGCCGCGAAATCCGGATCGCGAAAAGCTCGTGGAGTCGGTCATTTCGACTGAGGATAAACCGTCAAGTCGGCGTCGACAACTGTGGTCCGCCTTGACGGAAGCTGGCGGCATTTTGCCGCCGGTAAAATGGCGTCGTTCTTCCGGGAATTCCTGGCTCGATCGGCACGGAAAAAAATTCCCCAGCAAGTTGGAGAGCTTTGCCCATCGGCGAGGAGTTCCCGGCGGTCCGGGCAAAGGCTTCCGAGGACCGGCAAAACTTGGCACTGCGCTTGCTCTATTAAATCTGGAAGCGACCCGCAGGATGCGGAATCGACTTCAGGGAGAAGCGGCTTGGGCAGGATGCTCGAATCACGAAAAAACAGCCTTCGAGGCGCCATGATGGCGGCCCTGGTTGCCCTCACGGTGTCTCCTTCCGTTCTCGCTGAAAACCTATCCAACTTCATTCGCCTCCAATCCTTCAAGACCCATGGCCGGGTCAGCCTACGCGTGGACCCTTCGGTCGAGGTGCAGGCTCTGAGCGCCCCGGAGCCGTCGCAGGGATTCGTGCTCCTGCTCAAGGGCCTGGTGCTCTCTGATCTCGGGGCGCCCTTCGGCGCCGAGCAGCAGTGGGCGCGCGAGGTCGAGGCCGTGGCGGTCCGAGAAAGCCGGCTTTCGAAGCTGACTCTCACAGAGCGCGAGGATGGCGTCGTGGTCTCCGGAAAATGGAAGTTTGCTCCCGGTTCGGCCGCTCCCGCGGATCCGAAAATGGAGACGTTCCATTATCGCAAGACTGACACTTCGGATTACGTCATCGATTTCTGGCCCAAGCCGGGTCCGACTGTCGGAGAAGTGAAGGCGGCGGCGGAGCGCAAGGCCCGCGATGCCCGGCTTGCAGCCGCGCGGAAGAAGATGAAGGGACGCCAGGAGCGTCGGATCGCGAATGAAAAGCTTCGCGCCGAGCTGGATGACAATCTCCGTTTCTGCCGTGAGCCCTGGAACGAGAAGCGAGAAATCTTCCTGCCGTTTCGTCCGCTGCAGACGGAATTTGATTTTTCCAAGGTGCTGCCCGCAAAGTCAGCCGACAAGAATCACGAGTACCTGAAGGCCGCCGGCGAGTCCGAGGAGGCGAGCCTGTTTCGCCTCGCAGTCAAGCTTCACAGGTCGGGCAAGCCCGCGCTCGTGCTCAAGACGCTGGATTTTCTCGAGTCGCGTGCAAGCCAGCCCGAGATCAAGATCGAGGCGAGGTTCTTGAAGGCCAATGCCCTGATCGAGCTGGGATATGACGAGCCCGCGATGGCACAGCTCAAGCTGGTGCTGACCGAGGGCCGCAGTTCGAAGGCCGCGTATCATGCGGCAAGTCTCCTGGCGTTCAGGGCGCTCGAGGCGAAGGATTCGCTGGGCTCGCTCGAGCAGTTCCTATGGCTGGTCCAGTACCATTCGAAAAGCCCCGATGCGTGGCTTTTCCATTTCGGGGCTGCGGAGTCGCTGGCCTCGCTCAAGCAGACCCAGAGGGCCGCGGCAGAATTCCGCTGGGTGATGGAAAACGCGCCCAAGCCGGAATTCCAGGCCCTGGGAGCAATCCGCCTGGGTGACCTCTTCCTGGAGCGTCGGCAGTACGACCAGGCGCTCGCGAGCTACTTCCTTGCAGTCCAGAGCTTCCCGAATGAAGTCAGGAAGTACCCTGCATTTCTCGTGAATCGTGGAGAGTCGTTGTACTGGCTCGGGCAGCACGATCGCGCACAGGAAGTCTTTTCGGAATTTCTCTCGACTCATCCTGCTTCCGGCAATGGCTGGCGTGCGACCTATCGGCTGGCCGAGCTTGCCGGGCGTTCTGGAAAAATCGAGAAGGCCGATGAACTCCTGCTCGAAACCGTGAATCGCTATCCTTACTCCACGGGTGCACGGCTGAGCCGCATGCGACTGATGTCCTGCGGCCGAGGGCTCGACGGCGAGACCGCAGTGTCGACGGTTGAAAATTTCTTTTCGCGCGAACTCGAGGGCTTTGATCCGGTGCAGGAGCTCTTCACGGAACGCCTGGGCGACTACCGGGGACTCGCCCATGTCCGCGCGCTTCTTGCCGCTGGAGAAGAGGAGAAGGCGATCCAGCTGGCAATCGCCCGGATCGACTCGTTCTCGACGGCCACCAGCCTCATGGAAGAGTCCACCCGGGCGGCAGTATCGCGGCTCATGGGCCACCTGTTTCGCAAGATCATCCTCAAGAAACTCGGCCAGTCGCCCACGGATACGAGCCGTATTTCTGCGCTGAGCTACTACCACGAGATGTCGCCCAAGCTTCCGCATTCCGCAGGCGTGGTGGATGGAGATTACATCCTGAAGCTCTCGCAGGCCGCAGTCGACCTCGGCATGCCGCAGTGGGGACAGCAGCTGGCGCAGCAATACCAGAAGGCCATCGCGGGAGAGCGCAAGCTCGCTTCGGCCGACGAGGATGAAATCGACCAGAGGCTGGCTGCATCGGAACGTTCGTTCACCGAGGCGCGTGCCCTCTGGGTTGCCGGAGAACCGGATTCGAAGATCACGGCTCTTCTCCAGCAGATCATCGAGGAGTCGCCTTACTCTTACGAGCGCGAGGTGCTGTTTTCGATGCTCGAGCACCGTGGTGGGCGGCCGGCGTCCGCACTTCAACGTGCGCTGAAGGCCCGAATGCTCGCTCCCGGCGCCGAGCGTGATCAGCCCCGATTGCTGCACTGGATCGCTCGCCTCAACAAGGAGTCTGGAAACATCCTTGGAGCCGTTCAGGCATACCGCGAGCTTCGCCAGGGACAGCAGCTGGACTCGGGCAGGCTTGCCACCATCGGCGTTGCCCCTGTTCCATCACGCCAGTCGCTGCTCCTTGCCGAAATCGATCTGCTCTCGAGCCTGGGAAGCTGGGGCGAGGCCGCAGCGATCATGGGGGATTCCAAGGCCGATGAGCCGGGGGCGCTCGACTCACCACTGCGCTACCAATATGCGCAGGTGCTGCGAAAAACCGGCAAGTCCGAAGATCTGAAGAAATCCCAGGCACTGCTCGAGGTCCTCGCCAAGGACGCACCCGAGCAGTTCTGGAAAAGGATGGCGCAAGAAGCGCTGGAAACCGTGAAACCGAATGCCAAGGAGGGCAGACCATGACGGAGATCATCACAGCCGATCGTAGGATGAAGGACCTGATCCAGCTTGCAAGGACGGTGGCGCAGAGCAAGGCCACGATCCTGATCCAGGGAGAAAGCGGTACTGGCAAGGAACTGATGGCTTCGCTGATCCATGAAAGTTCGTCGCGGGCCTCGAAGCCCTTTGTCGCGATCAACTGCGCTGCAATTCCGGAGAACCTCCTGGAGAGCGAGCTGTTCGGCTACGAGCGCGGGGCATTCACCGGTGCCGTGAACAGCAAGGCCGGAAAGTTTGAATTCGCGAATGGCGGCACGCTGCTTCTCGATGAAATTTCGGAAATGGACATTCGCCTCCAGGCCAAGCTCCTGCGGGTGATCCAGGAGGGCGAAGTGGATCGCCTCGGCGGCCGAAAGCCGATCTCGGTCGATGTCCGCATCATCGCGACGACGAATCGCAACCTCGCCGACTGTGTGCGCGAAGGCAGCTTCCGCGAAGATCTGTTCTATCGCCTCAATGTCGTGAACCTGACCATTCCGTCGCTCCGCGAGCGCACCGGAGATGTCACCCTTCTGGCCCGGAATTTCGTCGAAGGTTTTGCCCGGAAGAACCAGCGGCGGATCGCCGGAGTGTCTCCGGCGGCGCTTGCCGTGCTGGAATCACATTCCTGGAACGGCAATATCCGCGAGCTCGAGAACGTCATTGAAGGCGCCGTCCTGACGGCTAGTGATGGC
This sequence comes from Bacteriovorax stolpii, assembly GCA_945860415.1. Taxonomy (GTDB): domain Bacteria; phylum Bdellovibrionota; class UBA1018; order UBA1018; family UBA1018; genus CAIOHW01. The sequence goes on along the minus strand of CAMAQA010000005.1, from coordinate 57,140 downwards.
GGCCTGATCGAGCCCACCGATATCCGCATCGAGTATCGTCGTCCTCTCGGAACGAATGGAATCGGGGCGGAGGCCGGACTCGGCGCCCAGATCGACCTTTCGGGCTGGGTTCCCGGACGCACGCTCGACCAGATCGAGAAGAACGTCATCCTCGATGCGCTCAAGCACCACGAAGGAAACCGCACCCACACGGCGCGCGCGCTCGGAATCTCGATCCGCACGCTCCGAAACAAGCTGGCGGACTATCGTCGCGACGGACTCGACGTCTGAGTGCACCCTTGCTGGGCGGCAGAGGGGAAGTTTTTGCCGGCTGCGGGCGATGCCGCGGCGTGAGATCGTTTAACGAGGCGGAGGTTTAGCCATGGTCAACGGTTTGGGTGACGGAGGGTTTGATCCCACCATCGGCGCGTTGAACACCGCGATGAACTTGAGGCTGATCAACCAGAATGTGATCTCCTCGAACATCGCGAACGCGGATACGCCCGAGTACAAGGCCAAGCGCCTCGAGTTCGAGGGCGCACTTCGGCAGGCGCTGGGCGTGGGCCAGGGCCTGAAGGCCGAGGCCGACCATCCCGGGCACGTCGGACGACGTCCCACCGATCCGGTGAATCCCGAGATCTACGACGATCCGAACGGTGTCGAGTCGCTCGATGGAAACACCGTCAATCGCGCCGAAGAAATGGCCCGCCTCAGCGAAAACCAGCTCATGTTCGATGCCGCTGCGGAACTCATGAAACGCAAGATCGGCATGGTCAAATACGCCATCGGAGAAGGGGGAGGTAACCGCTAATGGACTTTTTTTCGTCAATGCGCGTGAGCGCCAGCGGGCTTGAAGCCCAGATGAAGCGGATGAACACCATCTCGAGCAATATCGCCAATGCCGAGACCACCCGTGGACCTGACGGCGGACCCTATCGCCGCAAGGACGCGATCTTCGAGGCCACGGCGGACCGTGAAAGCTTCGGCGAGATCCTTGCCGACAAGCTGGACGAGCAGGTCCAGGGCGTCCTCGTCAGCGACATCCACGAGGATACGGCGCCGCCGCGCATGGTCTACAATCCGTCGCATCCGGATGCGAATGCCGACGGATACGTGGCCATGCCGAACGTGAACACCGTCCATGAGATGGCCAACATGATCAGCGCCCAGCGTTCTTATGAAGCCAATGTGACGGCAATGGGAGCGGCGAAGGCCATGGCCGCGAAATCGCTCGAGATCGGTCGCTGACCGAAGGGATGCCAGGGGGGCTAAACGATGAACAACCTCTCGATTGAAAATCTGTCGCGGACGATCCAGATCGGTGATGCGCAGCAGTTGGGTGGAGCGTCGAAGATCGAGCGCGTCGCCCCTGGCCAGGCCGGAGCTGCCGGGGTTCAGGGCGGAGGCTCTTCGTTTGCGGATATCCTCAAAAATTCGCTCGAGCAGGTGAATGAGCACCAGCTTCAGGCCGACCAGGCGATCGGTGAAATGGTCGCAGGCCGGAACAAGAACATCCATGAGACGATGCTCGCAGTGGAGCGGGCTGATTCGTCTCTCAAGCTGATGATGCAGGTTCGCAACAAGGTGCTCGACGCCTATCGCGAAATCATGCGCATGCAGGTCTAGTACTCCGGGGGAATGACACGTGGGTGATTATCTTTCAAAAGTAGGCAAGCAGATCGCCGAGTTTTTCGGAACCCTCTCGGGTCCGCGGAAGCTGGCGCTGGCCGTGACCGGCATCGGAATCGTCTCGGCCATTGCCGCCCTGTTCATCTGGGCGGGCCGTACCACCTATTCTCCGCTCATGACGAATCTGAACCCGGAGGACGCGGCGAACATCATGCGGACGCTGCGCGAAAAAGGCATTCCGTTCGTCGTGGACGGCAGCGGCCGGAACATCTCCGTTCCTAGCGAGACGGTCCACGAAACCCGCCTGCAACTCTCGACTCTCGGCATGCCCCAGTCCAGCGTCGTGGGCTACGAGGTCTTCGACAAGCAGTCACTCGGGACGACGAGCTTCGTCCAGAAGCTCAACCAGAAGCGGGCCCGGGAAGGCGAGCTGATGCGGACGATCAATTCGATCCGTGGCGTGAAGCGGTCGCGAGTCCACCTGGCCATTCCTGAACGCAGCACCTTCGTCGAAGACCAGAAAAAATCGACGGCATCAGTCGTCCTGGATCTCGAGCCTGGCGTCGTCCTGAACGAGAAGCAGATCTTCGGCATCTCCAACCTCGTCGCCCGGGCCGTCGAGGGCATGGACTCCAATGACGTCGTCATCGTGGACTCCAACGGCAAGATGATCTCGCGCAACGCCACCGATACCGCCGCAGGCCTGACCGCTACGCAGATGGAAACACGCCAGAAATACGAGCGCGATCTCGAGGCCAGCATCGAAGGAATGCTCTCGCGCGTAGTGGGCGAAGGGCACGTGGTGGCCCGAGTCTCGGCCGACCTCGATTTCTCGCAGGTGGCGGAGACCCAGACCATCTATGACCAGGAAGGTTCGGCCATTCGGTCCATCGACAAGAACACCCAGTCGATGGAAGGCTCTCGTCCCAATCCCGGAGGAGCAGCGGGTGCTGCTTCGAATACTCCCGGGCAGACCGGACCCGTCGTTTCGGAGATCAAGAACAACACGAGCCGCACCAACGAAGTCGTGAACTATGCGGTTCCGCAGACGGTCCGCACCACCACCCGGCAACCGGGGCTTTTGAAGAAGCTTTCGATCGCCGTCGTGGTCGACGGCAAGCCGGTTCGTGAAACGGGCAAGGACGGCGAGGTGGTCACGAAAACCGAGGCATGGCCCGCTGAGAAGCTCCAGGAGTTCGAGACAGTCGTGGCGAGCGCCGTGGCACTGGATCGAAAGCGCGGCGATACGCTCGAGATCAAGACCATGGAGTTCACGCGCGAAGACCTCGACTCCGCCCAGCGGATGCTCGAGGCTGCCGAGCGCCAGCGCTATGTCCGCCAGCTGATTCCTTACGTCGGCATGGCAATCCTGTTCCTGGCATTCTTCTGGTTCGTGGTCCGGCCGTACATCAAATGGATGACCGAGAACACGATCGACAGCGTCGATACCTTCCTGCCCCAGACGATCGAGGAGCTCGAGAAGCTTCAGAAGGGCACGGCGCTCTCCGGCCTCGAGGTAGTCGTTCCGGAGATGCCTGAACGGGTCGACCCTGACCGTATCGAGGGAGAAATGATCCGCGAGAAGGTCATCAGCATGGTCGAGGGAAATCCGCAGAAAGCCGCATTGATCCTCAAGGACTGGCTTGCCGGCCAGGATCCTGGCGGCAGGAAGCAGGAAAAAGGCGACGCAGAGAAGTCGAAGACCGCGGGTTGATCGCCGCCTGGATGATGGACATGGAGGTCCACGATGCCGTTTGAAAATTACGACGAGATGTCAGGAATCGAAAAGACCGCTCTGCTTCTCAATGTCCTTGGCAATAATGTCACAGCCAAGATCTTCCAGAAGATGAAGGACAATGACGTCAAGCGCCTCGTGAACGTCATGGGCCAGGTCCAGAAGGTGCCGATTCCGGTGGTGAAGCAGGTCCTCGAGGACTTTTATTCCGAGATCGCCGAAGAGGAAAAGATCATCTTCGGTCATGCCACGGGCCGTGATTTCATCCTCGAGACACTGGGAGAGGATCGAGCACGAACCGTGCTCGGCCAGCTTTCGGTGGTGGAAGGAAGCCGGACGCTCGAGGCGCTGGAACTCGTCGACTCGCGCACGCTCGCGAACTTCCTGATCAGCGAACACCCCCAGACGATCGCGCTCGTGCTTGCCCACCTCGAGCCGAACAAGAAGTGCGATGTTCTCAAGCGGCTGCCTGAAAACGTGCAGACCGAGGTCGTGCTGCGAATCGCAAACCTCGACTTCATCTCGCCAAGCCTGATTGCCCAGGTGGACGAAGTCCTCAAGCAGGAGCTTGCCACCCTGGGTTCGATCGATACCCAGCAGCTTGGCGGCGTGCAGCCCATCGCCGACATGCTCAACGTCATGGACAAGTCGAGCGAGCAGAACATCATGGCGCGGGTCGAGGAGAAGGATCCGCAGCTTGCCGAGGAAATCCGCAAGCTCATGTTCGTGTTCGAGGACATCGTCTTCATCGACGACCGCGGCATGCAGTCGCTGCTCAAGGAGGTTCCGAACGACAAGCTGGTCATTGCCCTGAAGACCGCTCCGGACGAGATCAAGGAGAAGATCTTCAAGAACATCTCCAAGCGCGCCGGCGATCTCCTCAAGGATGACTTGGATAGCCTCGGTCCGGTCAAGCTGTCGGATGTCGAAGCCGCGCAGCAGGAGATCGTCAACGTCGCCAAGCGCCTCGAGGCGGAGGGCAAGGTGATTATCAGTCGCGGCGGCGATTCCGACGCATTGGTGTAACGAGAGGACAGCACTATGTCGGATTCCTTCCGCATCATGACCAAGGACCAGCTCGCCCGGGCGAGGGTGGAACCAGCAACGGGGCGCGTGGTGAAGCCCTATGAGCAGAGGCCGATCCAGGAAACGGGCTTCGTGCGCGAGCGCGTTCCCATGGCTTCGGATCCGCAGCCGGCGGTGAAGGACTCTCGATTCCAGGTATCGGACCTGGCGCGTCCCTATCTTCCGATCCATGCCGAAGAGCAGCGCGAGTTCGAGTCGCGCGTGCGCGCCCAGGTCGATGCCATCGCCAAGGAAACCTACGAAGCCGCGCTGGCCCGAGGGCTCCAGGAAGGGCGCGAGATCGGCAGCCGGCAGGCGCGCGACGAAGTGGCAGCTGCTGCAGCTCCGATGCTCGATGGCCTTCAGGCCCTTGCCACCGAGTTCGAGGGAATCAAAGCGGTGATGTACGAGGCCAATGAGCGCTTCCTGACGGAGCTCGTGCTTCGGATCGCCCGGAAAGTGTGCCTCAAGGAGGTTGCCGGTGACGGCGACTACATCCGGAAGCTCGCTCGATCGATGATTGAGCAGTCCGGGGCTCGCGAGAACATTCGGGTGCGCCTCAATCCGGCCCAGGTCGATGCGATCGCCGGACTTCGAGCCGATCTTTCCGGATCGCTGGGCGAGCTCCGGAACCTGCAGGTCGAGGTATCGGCCGATGTTCCTGAGGGCGGCTGCGCGGTGGAAACCGACTTCAGCAGCATGAAGGCTTCGGTCGATAGCCAGCTCGACGCGATCCACGATTCGATGGTGAAGGGCTGAGCTCACCCATGGAATTCGACCACCGAAAATACCTGACGAAGCTCGACCAGGCACCCCTTTACAACGAGGCAGGCAAGATCCTGAAGTCCGTCGGAATGATTTTCGAGGCGCACCTTCCCGGCGCCAGGGTGGGAAGCATCTGCAGGATCGACTCCGGAGTGCAGGCCGAGGTCGTCGGCTTTCGCGAAAAGCGCGCCCTACTGATGGCCTTCGACGACGCCACCGGAATCCACAGCGACAGCCTCGTCCGGCTCGACCAGGAGGTTTCGCAGATCCTGGTGGGCAACGAGCTCCTCGGGCGGATCCTGAACGCCCGGGGCGAACCCATCGATGGAAAAGGGCCGATCCTTCCGTCCGAAGGAATGGTGCCTCGCAGCCTCTACCAACGCCCTGCGCATCCGCTCGAACGAGAGGTCATTCGAAAGCCGCTGGACCTTGGTGTGCGGGCGATCAACGCACTCCTGACCTGCGGGCGTGGACAGCGCATTGGAATCATGGCCGGATCCGGCGTGGGCAAGTCCGTGCTTCTCGGCATGATGGCCCGCCATACGACTGCGGACGTGAACGTGATCGCGCTGATCGGCGAGCGCGGTCGCGAGGTCCGCGAGTTCATCGAGCGTGACCTCGGGCCGGAGGGCCTCAAGCGCTCGGTGGTTATCGTCGCCACTTCCGACCAGTCGCCACTGCTCCGGATGCGCGGGGCATTCCTCGCATCCACGATCGCCGAGCACTTCCGTGACCAGCGGAAGGATGTGCTGCTCCTGATGGATTCGGTAACCCGTTTCTGCATGGCCCAGCGCGAGATCGGGCTTTCCATGGGCGAGCCGCCGGCATCCAAGGGCTACACTCCGAGCGTGTTCTCGACCCTTCCGAAGCTCCTCGAGCGTGCGGGCACGGGCCCTGGTGGCGGCAGCATCACCGGCCTGTACACCGTGCTCGTCGAGGGCGACGACATGGATGATCCGATAGCCGACTCCGCACGGTCCATCCTCGACGGTCACATCGTCCTGTCGCGGAAGATTGCCCAGCGGAACCACTTTCCGGCCATCGATGTGCTCGCGAGCGCGAGCCGCGTGATGGGTTCGGTCATCACTCCTGAGCATCGGCAGTGGGCTGCGCAGGTGAAGGAGTGGATGGCGCTCTACAAGCAGGTCGAGGATCTCCTGAATCTCGGCGCCTACCAGCGCGGCGCCAATCCGAAGATCGACACGGCCATTTCAGTCCATGAGCGCATCAATGCACTCCTTCGGCAGGGAGTGGACGATCGTGGTGGATTTGACGCCACGATGGCCCAGCTCCATTCGATCATCCGGGCCGCCGAAGCCGGCTCCTGACCCGGCAACAACGTTCCGGCGAGATCCTTCCCCGTGGAAAAACATTCAGTCTAGGTTCCTCATTTCCAAACTGTGAAACTGAAAGTGATGAAGCGATTCAAGTTTCGCCTAGAGGCAGTCGAAACGATCCGGAAGCGGAAGGAGCAGGACGCGCTGCAGGTCCTCGGACGCGCGCGCCAGGAGCTCCAGCTAATCGTAGCGCGAAAGTCGCAGCTTGAGGCGACGCTCGCCGATGCGCTGCTTCGTCGTGAAAACCTTGCGAACGTCACGGCGCATTCGCACGAATTCGCGATACTCGAGCAGTTCATCGCTGGCATTCGGGTTCGAGTTCGCCAAGCCGAACAACAGTCGGCAAGGGCGCTTCGGGTCGTGGAGCGTGCCACGCGAGGATACATGCATGCGCGGCGCGACTGCATGGTGATCGACACGATCCGCGAGTCCGACCTGCAGGATTTCCGCAAGGAACGGGCACGGGCAGAGATGAAGGAAATGGACGATCTGTCCTCCATCCGCGCGGCACGCGAAAGGAGCGAGGCATGAAGCGAGTCACGATTCCGCTGGTGGCAATCATCGGATTCTTCATGGTCTGGCTCGGTGTTAGCCCGGATGTCGAGAATGGACTCGAGCGGAATGCGGAACTCTCCGCCGACCGTATCGTGCTGACCCAGGCCCAGGCCGAAAAGCCTGCCGAAGGCGCGCCAGCCACCGAGGCGCCGAAGGTGGAGTCGAAAACCGAGGAAGTGAAGCCTGCCACGTCGGAGCCGGCCTGCATTCCTGCACAGGCCCTCTCCGACCTGAACCAGCGCCGGAAGACCCTGGATGACCGCGAGGCTGCGCTCCAGGCCCGCGACCAGGAGCTTGCCCTGCGCGAAAAAGCCATTGAGGAGCGCATTCGCCAGCTCCAGGCCTTCCGCGACGAGGCGGCGAAGATGGACGTCGCGAAGAAGAAGGAATTCGAGGAGAAGATCGCCCGCACGGTGGAGCTGCTGGAGTCGATGAACCCGAAGGCCGCCTCGCAGCTGGTGGCATCGAGCGATGAGCAGCTTGCCGTCGAGGCGATGTCGCGCATGGCGACCGCGAAACTTTCGAAGATCATGAACATCATGGAGCCGAAGCGTTCGGTGCGGCTCATGGAACTGCTGGCCGGAAAAGGAACCCCGGTCGCGGATGTTGCGAAGTCGGTTCCTGAAACCAACCCCAAGACAGAGGAGAAACTCTAATGGGAATTCAAAAGTGGAGAGGGGGTGAGGAACATCATGACGATCAACAGCATTGGATCAGCGTCGGTAGCGGATTACAGCGGAACTGAGGCGCCGAAGGGCACGGACGAGTCCGGAGGAGAGGAGTTTTCCGGAGCCGTGGCTGCGGCGGACCTGGTTGCTGCCCAGTCAGGGCAGAAGCCCGTGGATTCTGTAAAGCCAGGTGTTCCCCACCCGGGTCAGCAGGTTGCGGGATTGTCTGGAAACATCCAGGCTGCGGCGTCGGGAAAGCTCGACAAGGCAGTTCCCGGCAACGCAGGTGGCAGCGCCGAAAACGCATCGCTCATCCAGAAGATGGCCGTCAGTTCGAACACTGGCGTGGATATCGCTGGACTCAAACCCTGGAGCCCCGATTGGGTCTTCGAAGGCGGCTTGAACAAGCATCCTTCGCAGAAGACCTTGGTCGAGGATCCGGCGAGGGGTGGATCCGCCGGCGCACTCGAAAGCCTGGAGCAGCTGCTCCAGAGCGCGGGTGCGACCATGGCCGGTTCTCCGGATGGGCAGAGGGCGCTTGAAGGCTCCACGCAGATGGGAGCGATGAACGCGAAGGCACTTCCCGGGGCGAAGCCCCTCGGCAGCGATGACTTCGTGAACGTCCGACAGGCGTCAGCCATGGCCAAGCAGGTAAAAGGAGCGGTCGGTACCGAGCAGGCGATTGCCATGCCCGGATCGGGGTTGAAGGCTCCGAATGCCGCCGAGCCCGGCGCGGAGCTCAAGGAAAAGAAGGCCAAGCTGCCCGACACCCTGGGCCTGATCCATCCCCAGACTGGCAAGAACGAAGGCTCGAACGTCCTTCCGTTCTCCGCCGGCATGACGGCCATGAAAATGGATGGTTCGGTCGTGGCAGGATCCATGAGCCAGAATCGCCTCAACAGCGAGTCGATCGGTGGAATCGCGCAGAGCATCCGGCAGCTGGGCAATGGCGGAGAAGTCCGCATTCGCCTCAAGCCGGATCACCTGGGCGAACTCCATCTCAAGGTCATGACGGGCGGAAAATCGGGCTCCGAAGTGGGGCTGCAGATCCACGCCAGCGATGACCAGGCGAAGAAGATCCTCGAGGAAAGCCTGGGAAGCCTGCGCGAGAGCCTGGCTTCTCAGAATCTCAGCCTCACCAACGTCGATGTCCAGGTTGCGCAGCCTTCGAGCTCCGCAAACCTCGGCAGCGACTCGAACCAGGATCGTCCCGGACTCGCCGGCCAGCAGAACTTCTCGTCGAATTCCGGTGACGGAAATCGCGGAAATTCGGCCCAGGATGGGTCTTCCGGCTCCGATACCGCTTCGGCGGGCGGCGCAGTGAAGGTCAATCCGCGGCAGGCTGCAGCCTTTGGCGGTGGAGGATCGGCGCGAGCCGTAGCCTCAAGCCGGTTGGACGTGATCGCATGATGAGCAGGATCGGAGTGTAGAATGCTTGGCAAGGTAGGACAGGGCGGAAGCCCGATGATGAATGCGCCGAAGGCTGGAGATTCGATGGCCAACGGCATGGATTTCCAGAAGACCGGAATCGAAGTGGGAACCTCCGTCAAGGTGGGTTCTCCCGACGGCTCCGCCCCGTCCACCGAGCCGAAGTTCAGCGATGTCTGGAAAAATCTCCAGGCCCAGTTCGGCGCAAAGGCCGAAAAGCCGCGCGAGATCAAGAAGACCCTCGGCAAGGATGACTTCCTGAAGCTGATGATCACGCAGATGAAGTACCAGGATCCGCAGAAGCCGTTCGAGATGGAGAAGATGGGTGCGGAAATGGCCCAGCTCTCCAGCATGGAACAGCTGCAGAACCTGAACCAGACCATGAAGCAGTTCGCGAATCGTGACCAGCCGGTCGAGCGCATGGCGATGACCGGAATGATCGGCAAGCTCGTCTCGGTGGACCGTGCACGATTTCCGCACACCGAAGGCGAAAGCAATGCCCTCAAGTTTGGACTTCCGGCGGATGCCGCACGCGTGAGCGTGACGGTCATCGACGGCATGGGAGCTCCGCTCATCGAGCAGGATCTGGGGCCCCAGAAGAAGGGCGAGCAGACCTGGGTGTGGGATGGCAGGAAGGCCAACACGCTTCCGGCAAAATCCGGCAACTACACCTACCAGGTGAAGGCGTTCGATTCGGCAGGAGCAGAAATAAAAATCCCGAACAGCGGAAGCGGCCGTGTGGTCGGGGTCAGCTTCGAAGGACAGAAGCCGGTGCTCCTTGTCGGGGACTCGGCGAATCCGGAGAAGGTCTTCATGGAGAACATCTCCAGGGTCGTGGATGACGGTGGGCTTGCCTCGGCGTCGGCGTCCATTCCTGGAGCCAGGTCTCTTTCTTCCGCGGTTGCCGGAGGATCGGCGCCTTCCGCTGCGCAGCAGGCTTCGCCACCACCGGCATCGCCGCCGCCTGGAAACTTCTTCCAGTTCACCAAGGGCGAAGGATCGAAGGCCCTTGATGCGGCGTCATTGTCCGCAGAGGACCAGAAGGCCATCGCAAGTTTTCGTGCGCAGGCCATGGCGAATCTCCAGCGCGAGACGGCAGCCGATGCCGGGCAGGGTTTTCCGAATGGGTTGAACTCGAAGGAGTAAATTTTACCGATTTTTTCGGTTGAAAATTCTGGTTACGATTTCAAAAGAGAGGAGGTGAAAAAGTATGGGCATTCAAAACAGCCAGTTTCTGTATCCGAATGTCACGAGCATCCCCGGCCAGTCCGGAGTAGGTTCTTCCGAACCTGCGAAACGGAGCGAGCGGGGAGCGCCCGGTGAATTCGACAGCGCCTTGAAGAAGGTGCTGGATCAGGATGCGCCGACCGGATCTCCGGACCTTTCACAGGTCCGAAACCCGCTGAAGTTTTCCACTCACGCCAGCCAGCGGCTTGCGGAGCGGAAGATCCAGCTCGATCCGGCCACGATGGCGAAGGTCAACGAGGCCATCGACAAGGCGGCAGCCAAGGGCCTGGAGGATACGCTGGTGCTGACTCCGAACGCAGCCCTGATCGTCAGTGCGAGCAGTCGCACCGTGATCACGGCGATGGATCGGTCGCAGCTCCAGGGAAACGTATTCACGAATATTGATGGCGCAGTAGTGATCTGAATGAAGTGCAACTGAAGCGAGCAGTCATAGGCTGGACCCATTTGGGAAGCCTAGCCGATCCTGGGCAGGACAGAAGTGCCTGCCCCATCCATGACGGAAGGATCGGTTCCTCACCACGAACGACGCAGGAGGCGTCCCTATGGGTATTCTTTCATCGATGTACACCGGTATCTCGGGCATGCGTGGATCAGGCGAAGCGCTTTCGATCTACGGTGATAATATCGCCAACGCCAATACTTCCGGATTCAAGACGAGCCGCCCGGAGTTCCAGGATCTTGTTGCCGCGTCACTGAAGAACCCGCTGGGTGGAAACCAGGTCGGTCGTGGAACCCGCCTTTCTGCAGTCACGCCGCTGATGGCACAAGGTGCAATTGTTTCTTCGGACTCTCCCACCGACCTTGCAGTTTCCGGTGATGGCATGTTCGTGCTGATGGGCCGCGAAGGACAGACCTTCACGCGCGCCGGTAATTTCCATTTCGACCGCGAAGGAAAGCTCGTCAACACCGATGGCTACCATGTCCAGGGCTTCAAGGCCGATGAGACGGGGCGGATCACTTCGAAGCTCACCGACATCACCGTGGATCGCACGGTCATCGATGCGCGTCCGACCAATAAGGTTGACATGTTCGTGAACCTCGACCTTCGAGCGGACAAGAACGTCGACTTCAATCCGCTCAAGCCGGAGGCTACCTCGCAGTTCGCCACCGGCGTCACCGTCTATGACTCTGCCGGAACTCCGCGCACGGTCAGCATGTTCTTCAACAAGACGGGCGATGGCGAGTGGACGTGGAGGGTCATGGCCAAGGGAGAGGACCTTCTTGATGGAAAGCCTGGAACGATGGTGGAACAGGCCAGCGGCAAGCTGCTGTTCGACGTGGATGGACGCCTGAACGAAGTGGTGACCGACAAGAACAGGTTCAGCTTCAACAAGGGTGCCTTGAAGGACCAGGAGATTGAGTTCAACTTTGGGAAGACCAAGGTGAAGGGAGGAGACGGAACCCAGTGCACCCAGTATGGAACTTCTTCCGAGGCCTACAAGACGGTCCAGGACGGATTTTCGACAGGCACGCTCTCGGGAATGACCTTCAACGACGATGGCACGCTGACCGGCGTCTACTCGAACGGCCAGACGATCGCGCTCTCCCAGGTGGCCCTGGCGAAGTTCGAAAATCCGGAAGGCCTCTTCAAGATGGGTCAGAACCTGTACCGCGAAAGCCGCAACTCGGGTGTCCCGACCGTCGGTGCTCCGGAGCTCGGGGGTCGTGGCAAGGTCAGCTCGAAGTCGCTCGAAAGCTCGACGACCGACATCGCCAACGAATTCATCAACCTGATGTCGGCCCAGCATAACTTCCAGGCCAACAGCCGCGTGATCCGCGTTGCCGATGACCTGATGCAGGAAGTGCTGAACCTGAAGCGCTCATAATGTCAGGGGCTTGACGTAGCCTGAACGTTCCGGCCGGATGCTGTCAAAGTGATGGCGTCCGGCCGGCGCTTTTCGTCGTATTTTTCCGCGGAAATTTCTGCCGACTTGCAGCCCCCTCTTCGCACGGCCATACTTGAGGTCGAGGGAGGGTGAGCGCCAGATGTCCGAAGACAAGAAAGAACCCGCAGCAGCTGCGCCGGAGTCCGCCTCCGGCGGCGCAGGCGGCAACAAGCTCACCATGATCCTGACCATCGTGAACACGGTGGTCAGCGTGGCCGTGATTGGCCTCCTGTTTACTTCACTTCAAAAGGAAAAGAAGACCCAGCGCATTGAGGACATCGTCGCCGAGGAAGGCGATCACGGTGGTGGAGGCGGTGGTGGCCATGGCGCGCCCGCAGCTGCAGCTGGAGGCCATGGTGCGCCTGCGCCTGCAGCAGGCGGTCACGGCGCGCCGGCTGGCGGGCACGGAGCGAAGAAGCTTGCCGGCTTTGGCAAGATGGTGACCCTCGAGCAGTTTACCGTGAACCTGACGACACCCGGAAGCACCACTCCGAAGTACGTGCGAGTGAATATTTCGCTCGAAGTTCCGGGTGATGAAGTCGAAACCGAGCTCACCCAGCGAATGCCGCAGGTTCGGAACGCCATCATCGACCTTTTCAACAGCAAGCGTCCTTCGGACGTGGTGAGCGAGGAAGGGCGTCAATATCTCAAGGAAGAGATCCGCAGCGCCCTCAACGGATTCATGGTTTCAGGAAAGGTGAAGGGAGTCTTCTTCACCAACTTTGCGCTGAGCGGCTGAGGCGCAAGCCTCATTCCGCGAAGCTTGAGCGAAAGAGCTAGGACGGCGAATCGATGAACCAGGTGCTTTCACAAGCCGAAGTAGATGCCCTGCTGAGCGCGGTTGCAGCAGGCGGCGCCGAGCCCTCCGGAGCGGCATCCGTCGATGCTGCATCGACACCGGCTTTGGGTGCAGTGTCTACCCAGCCCTCCGAGATCGTTCCCTACGACCTGACGAACCAGGACCGCGTGATCCGCGGCCGCATGCCCACGCTCGACATCATCTACGAGCGCTTTGTGCGGCTCTTCCGGATGTCGCTGTCGAACTCGCTTCGCAAGATCGCCACGATCAGCATCATTTCCACGGACATCCTGAAGTTTGGTGAGTTCGTGAACACGCTTCCCATTCCGAGCTGCATGTCGATTCTTCGCTTCGAGACCCTTCGAGGACCGGCGATTTTCGTCGTGGAGGCGAAGCTGGCCTACGCACTGGTGGACAGCTTCTTCGGCGGCACCGACCGACCGTTCACGAAGATCGAAGGCAAGGAGTTCACGAAGATCGAACTGTCGATCCTGCAGAAGGTCATCAGCATGGCCGTGAAGGACCTCGAGGATGCCTGGGCGCCGGTCCACAAGCCCGACATCAGTTATATCCGGACGGAGACGAATCCCCAGTTCGTCGGCATCGTGCCTCCATCGGACGTGATCATCTCAACGACTTTCGAGGTGGAGCTCGAGAATGCCAGCGGCACGATCGCGATCGTCATGCCGTATTCGACGATCGAACCGATCAAAGGAAAGCTCAACTCGTACTACCAGACCGAGTCCGGAGAGACGGACCATGAATGGGTCGGAAAGCTCCAGACCCATCTTGGCCAGTCCACGGCCGAGGTGGTGGTGCGTCTGGGGGCCGCCGAGATCAGTGTGGGCGACCTGGTAAACCTGAACATCGGCGATGTCATTCCGCTCTCGCAGGATGCGGACGGCGAGCTCGTCATGACGGTTGAAGGGGTCGAAAAATACAAGTGCCTGTTCGGCGTTTCGCGTGGAAATCGCGCCGTACAGGTCACCAAGGTTCTAGGAAACGCGTGAGGTGAAGACATGAGTGAGCAGGCAGCATCGATGGAAGCAGGCGCAAGCCCGGGGCAGTCGGCACCGTTAGGCGACGGAGTGCAGGCAGCGGCCGCTGCAAGGTCGCAGTCCACGGTCCAGTCACTGGACTTCATTCTCGACATTCCGCTGAAGGTCAGCGTCGAGCTGGGACGCACCCGCCTGCCGATCCGCGACATCCTCCAGCTTTCGCAGGGTTCGGTCGTGGAGCTTTCGAAGTTTGCCGGCGAACCTCTCGAGGTCCTGGTCAACGATCGGCTCATTGCCCGTGGCGAGGTGGTGGTCGTGAACGAGAAGTTTGGAATCCGCCTGACCGACATCATTTCTCCGGTTGAGCGCATCGAGCAGCTGCGCTGAGAGTAGGGTAAGCGAGAGATCGGCAGGATGCCGATCGGATTGCCCGGCTGGCCGGGAGACAAGGAAGGAGAACAGGATGTTCTCGAACACAGGGTCTTTTCAGCTTCGTCTTTTCATTGCCATGGCGGCGATGCTTCCGTCGACATCGATCGCCGCGGACAAGTCGCTCATCAACATCAAGCAGGTCCAGGTATCCGAGAATGACCGGGTGGACATCCTGCTGGATGGAAAACTGGACCCTTCGCAGATTCGGACCGAGTTCCTGAACGACATCGTCCAGCTCAGCGTCTCGGACGCATCCGTTTATCCAGCAAAGATTTCATCGGTCTCAGGCAAGGACCTGAGCAAGATCTTCATCTATCAGTACGCACCCCGCCTCGTTCGCGTGCGACTGACCGTCAAGGGAAAGGCCGAGGCCTTCCAGGGCAAGGTTCAGGTCAAGCCCTCCGGCAAGATGCTGACCATCCGCCTGGATGGTGGGGCTGCCGCCGACAAGGTGGTTTCCAGCGCCGCGCAGGCAAAAAAAGAGGCCGCTCCGGCCCCGTCTTTGAATGTCGATGCCGAGGAACGTGCGCTTCTCGACAAGGTGCTGAAGGCGCCTGTGGCGAAGGCAGCCGAACCTCCTGCCGAGAAGGTGGCTGCGGCCGAAGGATCATCGACAGGCAATGTTCTGCAGAAATCGGCAAAGCGCCGCGAATCCAAGGGTGAACAGCTCACGGGACGCAAGGAGTCCTTTTCACCGCTTCGGATGATGGTCAGCCTTCTGGGCGTCGTCCTGCTTCTTGGCGCGGCACTGCTCGGTCTCAGGAAGCTTGCGAACTCGCGCAATCGGCAGGGCGCTGTAGGCCGCTGGGTGCGGAAGAGCCTCGGACGTACCGAGAAGATGATCGAGGTCGTCGCTACTCACCATCTAGGCCCCAAGAAGAGCATCCACATGGTGAAGGTTGCGGGGCGCACGCTGGTGCTCGGAGTCGCCGATGACTCGATCAACCTGATCACTGAACTGAACGGCGCATCGGCGGCCTTCACTGCCGGGAGTGCTTCGGCTGGAGCGGTCTCCGGCGGAGATGAAGACTTCTTGAGTGCCCTGGGCGAGCAGATCGCGCAGGATTCGGGCCGTACCCCAGTTGCGGGGCTTGGTGCCACGGCTGCCGGGCCGGCCAGCTACCAGGCTCCGCGCCCCACGGCTGCAGCCGGAACGCGTGATCGGATCCGCAGCCGCCTCGAGGGGATGAAGCAGCTATGACCGCGTTTCGTCGCCTGGTCGCCAGCGGATGCCTCGTGCTGGGATGCCTGGCCATCACGCCAACGGCGACTGTTGCACACGCCGAGGGCGGCGGCAGGGCGGGATCGTATGTGCCCGGCTCCTCAGGAGTGACCCTGCCATCATTGAGCCTCTCGTTCGGCAATACGCAGGGCCAGAAGCCGCAGGACATCGTCTCGGTCATCCGCATCATCATGATGCTCACGGTGCTTTCTCTGGCACCGGCGATCCTGATCATGATGACCTCGTTCACCCGCATCGTGGTCGTGCTGAGCTTCCTCCGCCAGGCGCTCGGAACCCAGCAGATGCCGCCCAACCAGCTCATCGTGGGACTCTCGCTCTTCCTGTCATTCTTCGTGATGGCTCCGACGTTCAAGCAGATTTCGGCCAACTCGGTCGAACCCTTCATGGCTGAGAAGATTGACCAGAAGACCGCCTTCGAGAATGCCGAGGCGCCCCTTCGCGAATTCATGTTCGCCCAGACGCGCGAAAAGGACCTCGAGCTCTTCCTGTCACTCTCCAAGGAGCCGAAGCCCGCGAATCGCGCCGACGTGCCGACCTACGTGCTGATTCCCTCCTTCGTGACGAGCGAGCTCAAGACGGCCTTCCAGATCGGCTTCATGCTCTACCTGCCCTTCCTGGTGCTCGACATGATCGTGGCCAGCGTCCTGATGGCCATGGGGATGATGATGCTTCCGCCGGCGATCATCTCGCTTCCTTTCAAGCTGCTGCTGTTCGTGCTGGTGGACGGCTGGCAGCTCGTGGTGGGCAGCCTCGTCAAGAGTTTCGGATAACGGAGGTTCACGATGACCGAAGACATGGTGATGAGCCTGGGTGCTGAAGCGGTGAAGGTGATGATCTACATCGCAGGCCCGCTCCTGCTGGCCGCCATGGCGATCGGTATCGTGGTGAGCGTGATCCAGGCGATCACGCAGATCAATGAAGCAACCCTGACCTTCATTCCGAAGATCATCGCGATCATCGTGGTGCTGATGGTGATGGCACCGTGGATGCTCGAGATCCTCAAGCAGTACACGGCCGACATCCTGGGCAACGTCCAGGAGTGGTCCAGGTGACCCCTTTCGACTTCGACCAGAACGAGATGATGACGTTCTTTGCGGTGCTGGTCCGCTACAGCGTGCTCGTCTCCGTCCTGCCGTTCCTCGGAGACAAGACGATTCCGATGCCCGTGAAGGTGCTGTTTTCAGTCGCAGTCACGCTCGTGCTCTTTCCGGCGCTGGTCAGCAGCGGGCTTGTCGTTCCTGCGCAGGCTGCCGTGTGGTCACAGACTGCAACCGGAATCGCGCAGGTGGTTGGATTGGAGGCGCTCTTCGGGGTGCTGATGGGCTACACCGCAAAGCTGGTCTTCGATGGCATTGCGTTTGGTTCGAACCTGATCGGCACGTTCATGGGATTTTCATCCGCAACGATGTTCGATCCGCACCATGAGTCGCAGAGCCAGGTGGTTGCCGAGTTCTACCTGGCGCTCGCGATGCTGGTCTTCCTGGCGCTCGACGGGCACCACCTGATGCTCCGGGCGGCGCTCGAAAGCTATCGCTGGGTATCGCTGGGGCAGGTGAGCATCTCGGGGGCATTTGGTGATCGGATGCTCGAGCTGACCGGAAGCGTGATCCGCTACGGCCTGCAGCTTGCCGCTCCCGTGGGCGTGGCCATTTTTGCAGTTAACGTCGCGTTCGGAGTCGTTGCGCGAGCCATGCCCCAGGTCAATATCCTGGTTTTGTCATTTGCCGTGACGGCGATCGTCGGACTCATCGTCATGCTGGTCACGATCAGCGACTTCTCCGGCGCCATGGCGCAGATCCTGTCGAAGATGGGCGATTGGATGATCGAAATCGCGAGGGTCGTCGGCAATGGCTGACAATGAAGACCGGTCATCAGAAGACCTGGGCGAAGAGATATCCCAGTATCGCCTGGAAGAGGCGAAAAAGAAGGGCCAGGTCTCCCAGAGCCGCGAGCTGACCGGATTGGTGGCCTTCCTGGCAGCGGCAACAGTGATCTATGCGATGGGCCCGTCGATGGTCCAGAGCCTGGCAGAACTCATGCGCGAGGTCTTTCGCACCGACCTGACCTCTCGGATCGACCTCACGGGCACCCACGTCCTATCGTCCACCCTGATGAGGGCCCTGAAAGTGCTGGCTGCAGTCGGTCTACCCGTGGCGATCACTGGATTCGTGGTTTCAGCGATCACCAGCTTCTCGCAGGTAGGCCCCATCTTCACCTTCGAGCCGCTTTCACCGGACCTCTCGAAGATCAATCCGATCCAGGGATTCCAGCGACTGTTCAGCGCCAAGATGGCCGTCGAGGCCCTGCGACTTTCAGCCAAGGTGGCGGTGGTCATCACGCTCGCGTACTTCCTGGTGAAGTCGCAGGTACTCGATGCCTCCTCGCACTTTCTCCTCGATCCGGGAACCGAGCTCTCCATTCTCGGCAGCACGGCTTGGCGAATCCTCCTCAGCCTGACGGTCAGCCTGCTGATCTTCGCGGCGATCGACTTCTTCATGCAGAAGCGCGAGTTCACCAAGGGTCTGCGCCTGACGAAGCAGGAAGCCAAGCAGGAGTCGAAGGAGCGGGACGGGGATCCGATGATCAAGGCCCGCATCCGGAGCATCCAGCGCGAGATGGCAAGGAAGCGCATGATGCAGGCCGTGCGCAAGGCCGACGTCATCGTCACGAACCCCACCCACTTTGCCGTCGCGCTGGTCTACGAGAAGGACAAGATGTCAGCACCGAGGGTAGTGGCCAAGGGCGCCGATTTTCTGGCGCAAAGGATCAAAAAAGTGGCGGCCGAGTCCGGAATTCCACTGGTCGAGAACGTGCCCCTCGCGCGAGCCCTCTACAAGAACGTCAAGGTGGGGCAGGCCGTTCCACGATCGCTCTACCAGGCTGTCGCCGAAGTTTTGGCGTACGTTTATCGTCTTAAAAACCACAGATTCTGATGCATACTTGAAACAGGGGGAGAACTGGTTCCATGGAAGGAATCCTCAACCGTCTGACAAAAAATTCGGATCTCGCGCTGGCGATCGGGCTCGTTGGCATCCTGGCCGTGATGGTCATTCCGATGCCGATCTTCCTGATCGACCTCTGCCTGGTGCTCGCCATCGGCGGATCCGTCGTGCTGCTGCTCACCGCGATCTATACGGTTCGCGCACTCG
Source organism: Bacteriovorax stolpii (assembly GCA_945860415.1). Classification (GTDB taxonomy): domain Bacteria; phylum Bdellovibrionota; class UBA1018; order UBA1018; family UBA1018; genus CAIOHW01. The sequence continues at coordinate 38,224 of CAMAQA010000005.1, read as the reverse complement.
ATTTCAGCATCTTTCCTTCGGTGCTCCTGCTCACCACGCTGTTTCGGCTGTCGCTGAACGTCGCGACGACGCGCGTGATCCTGCTGAACGGTCCTGAGAAGGGAACCGCCGCCGCAGGGCATGTGATCGAGAGCTTCGGAAACTTCGTCGTCGGCGGAAACTACGCCGTCGGTATCGTGATCTTCATCATCCTCGTGATCATCAACTTCATCGTCATCACGAAGGGCGCCGGTCGCGTGGCGGAAGTGGCCGCGCGATTCACGTTGGATGCCATGCCCGGAAAGCAGATGGCAATCGACGCCGACCTGAATGCCGGCGTCATCAACGAGCAGGAGGCCAAGCGTCGCCGTACCGAGATCTCGCAGGAGGCGGATTTTTACGGAGCCATGGACGGTGCCTCGAAGTTCGTCCGCGGCGATGCCATTGCAGGCATCCTCATCGTCATCGTGAACATCGTCGGTGGAATCCTCGTCGGAACGCTCCAGCGTGGAATGCCCATCGGCCAGGCAGCCGAAGTCTTCACTCTCCTGACCATCGGTGATGGTCTCGTAGGACAGATTCCTGCGCTGATCATCTCGACTGCAGCCGGCATGGTCGTCACCCGCACCACGTCGGGCACGAACATCGGGCAGGAGTTTTCGAGACAGCTGCTCATGCATCCGAAGGCGCTGGGAGTTGCCGCCGGCGTCCTGGGCTTCATGGGAATCGTCCCTGGCATGCCCGCCATTCCGTTCTTCCTGATGGCCGGAGTCCTGGGTTCGTTCGCGCGCCAGCTCACGGTGAAGCGTGTGCGCCAAGAGTCCGACAAGATGAAGAAGGAAGAAGCCGAGAAGCTGAAGCCGGCCGCCGAGAAGCTCGAGAGCCTGCTGCCCGTGGACCTGCTGGAACTCGAAGTGGGCTATGGGCTGATCAGCATCGTGGATGCGTCGCAGAATGGCGACCTGCTGGAGCGCATCACCAACATTCGCAAGCAGTTCGCGCTCGACATGGGCATCATCGTCCCGCCGCTGCGGATTCGCGACAACCTCGAGCTCAAGCCTGGCGATTACCAGGTGCTGCTCAAGGGCGTCCAGATCGCGCAGGGTTCGCTCATGGTGGGACACCTCCTCGCGATGGATCCAGGAAACGTGTTCAATCCGATCGCGGGTGTTCCGACAAAGGAGCCGGCATTTGGTCTGGATGCGATCTGGATTCCGCAGCGCATGAAGGAAGAGGCGACGATGGCCGGATACACGGTCGTCGATCTCTCGACCGTCATCGCAACGCACCTCACCGAGGTCATCCGCCTCAACTCGTCCGAGCTGCTCGGACGCCAGGAACTCCAAACCCTCCTCGACTCGTTCAAACAGACCGCTCCCAAGGTCGTCGAGGATCTCATTCCCAATCTCCTGCCGATCGGATCGGTGCTCAAGGTGGCAAGGAGCCTCTTGAAGGAAGGAGTCTCGATCCGAGATTTCCGGACCATCCTCGAGACCCTTGCCGACAATGCTCCGATCACCAAGGATCCGGGCATCCTCACCGAACACGTCCGAGCCGCGCTCGGACGATCGATCACGAAGAAGCTCGTCGGCCAGGACGGCCAGCTCACGCTGCTGACGCTCGACCGGCAGATCGAGGAGACCTTCGCTGGAAGCATCATCCAGACGGACCAGGGACCACAGCTGTCGGCGGATCCCGACTTTGTCCGACGTTTCGTCGCCCAGCTCAACGAGCAGGCACAGGCCGTCGTGGCCGAAACCAGCCAGGCCGTGGTGCTGTGTTCACCCCTCATCCGCGCCCAGGTGAAGCAGCTGGTGGATCGATTCATCCCGAACATCGTCGTTCTTTCGCACAATGAGATCAGCCCGAACGTGCCTGTGAGAGCCTTCGGAACAGTGAGGTTGGCATAGTATGGAAGTGAAGAAATTCGAGGCCCCGACGCTGCAGGAAGCCCTGGAGACCGTGAAGCGCGAGCTTGGTCCCGAGGCCATCATCCTCCAGACCAAGAAGAACAAGAGAGGCTTCGGCCTGATGTCGAAGGCATCGGTCGAGGTGACCGCTGCGGTTTCTGATCGCTCCATGGCCAGGAAAAAAGTGACCGAGTCGAAGCTTCCCGCCGACACGGTTGGAAAATACACGAAGATGCCGGCGAGCCGCCAGGCGGACATGCAGGAGCAAGTGATGGAGAAGGCATTGGAGCGCGCAGCCACCGGCACGCGCGATTCGGTGCAGCTCAGCTCGGCACCCCGGCCGAAGACCGCAATCCGTTACGCAGAGATCGATGCGGATACTGTTCCCGCCCCGGCTCCTGTGATGCGGGCGCCGGTCCGCAGGGATTCGATCGCTGGGGATGCATCTGCGCAGAATTCCGGTGCACCGATTTCCACGGCATCGGTCTCCAGTGATGAGGTGCGCGCGCTCCGCCGGATGATCGAGGAATTGAAGGCCCAGCAGGACGAGATTCGCCATCAGGCGGCAGCTTCATCCGGCGCTCAGGCCGCCGAAGTCGGGGCATTCTCGACACCGGCGCTGCAGGAGGCCTTCGACCAGATCGTCGTCAACGGCGTCGACAAGCGCTTCGCGCTCGGATTGATTCGCCAGGCAGCATTCGAGCTGGGCCCGGAGGGATCACGAAGCCTCGAGTCGGTCCAGGATCAGATTGCCGAGGAGATCATCCGCAATATCGAGGTTGCGTCGCCACTCGAAGGAATCAAGCCGGGAACCGGCATTCCCTCAGTGATTGCACTCGTCGGACCCACCGGAGTGGGCAAGACCACGACCCTCGCCAAGATTGCCTCGCAGGCGATCCGCAGGGGACTTCGCGTGGGATTGATCAATCTCGATCACGTCAAGGCATCGGCCTTCGACCAGCTGGCGACCTTCTCGAAGCTGTTGAACGTGCCGTTTCGTTCGGCGCAATCGGTGGATGACCTGACCTTCGCCATCCGTGATTTCCAGGCCTTGGACCTCGTGCTGGTGGACACCACTGGCCGATCACAGCGGGATCCGGAGTCGTTGAAGGAAATCCAGTCGATGCTCGACACGGTGCCGACGATGAAGACCGTACTGGTGCTGTCGGCGACGACCCGGGATGCGGAGCTTTACGACATGGCGAGCCGGTTCTCGATGTTCCGGCCGCAGGGGCTCGTTTTCTCCAAGCTCGATGAAACCACGCTTTACGGCGTTCTCTACAACGTTCCACAGAAGGTGAGGCTGCCGCTTCTCTACTTCACCACGGGCCAGAAAATTCCTGATGACATCGAGGAGGCCACACGTGACCGCGTGGCCGCGCTCGTGATGGATCTTTGAGCTGAACTGGAAAATTTTGCCGGCTGCGCGGAGCGCAGGGGATGGATAGACTGAGTAGACCTAGGACGGGGTGCACATCATGAGCGTGAATGCAGGACTTCAGCGGTACCGGAAGAACGCGGGCGAAGACAAGACGGCGGCCGAAAAGGCCCGTCAGCGTGCCGCGGGACGCGCGGCAAAATCCTCTGGAGTGAAGCCGGGCGAGGCTGCTCCGGTCGCACAATCCGTCGGCCAGGCTGTTGATGACCTTGCAGACGCCGAGCGCGCCCGGAAAGAGGAGGAGGCCCTCCAGCGCGAGTTGGAGCGTGAGATCGTCGCCGAAGCGGCGCACACCTCCAGCCTCGTGCGCGAAGACTTCACGCCCAACAACAGCACGCGCGACAAGCTGATCATCGAGTTTGCGCCGCTCATCAAGTATATCGCCCAGAAGATCGCTGCGCGACTTCCAGCAAACATCGAGCTCGACGACCTGATCTCCTCCGGAGTGATCGGGCTCATGGATGCCATCGACAAGTACGACGCCACCCGCGACAACAAGTTCAAGACCTATGCGGAATTCCGCATCCGTGGGGCGATCCTCGACGAGCTTCGCGCACAGGACTGGGTGCCGCGATCGGTCCGCGAAAAGGCCAAGCAGCTGGAGCGCTGCTACTCGAAGATCGAGCAGCAGAAGGGCAGGCAGGCCACGGACGAGGAGATCTGCGCCGAGCTGAATATTTCGCAGGAAGAGTATCATGACATGCTCAACCAGGTGCGGAGCGTGTCGCTGCTTTCCTACGACGACATCACGAACTTCTCCAAGCAGGACAAGCGGGCCCTGCACGGGTACGGTGAGTCTCCCAGCAAGTCGGCTACGCCCTTCGCCGAAGTGAACATGGCGCATTTCAAGAAGATGGTCGCCGACTGCATCAACGACCTTCCTGAAAAGCAGCGCCTGGTGCTCTCGCTGTATTATTACGAAGACCTGAACCTGAAGGAAATCGGCCGCGTGCTGGATGTGACCGAGTCACGAGTCAGCCAGCTGCACACGCAGGCCATCCTTAGACTCAAGGGACGCCTGCGCAACCACTGGGATGACTTCGTCGCCCTGTTCGGTTGATCGCGCGGCCTGCACTCAAGCGGCGTAGGGCGCCCGGGTGAGGTCGATTCCCGGGTAGATCTCAGCCAGACGATCGCAGAAAGCCTTGAGTCGTTCCTCGTCCTCCGGCTTTTCGTGCTCGAAGACGAGTCCGATCCGGAAGCTTCGTGATTTCTCCGTGATGATTTTTCCCACTCCGGTCAGCTGCTGGCACCAGCCCACTTTTGCCCTGAGGCTCGTTTTTTCGGGGTACTCGAACTCGATGCTGACCAGGCTGCCGAGCGGGAGGATCTCAGGCGAGTAGAAAGCAAGTCCCTGCGAACTGACATCGTTGAGAAGGAGCCGGCCTTCTATGGCTGCAGCTCCGGCCGTTGCCTCGAGGCTCGTGATCCTGCAGGTCACCCGCTTGAGGTGAAAACCGCTGGACGACCTGAGCTCGACGCCATGGACCCGATTTCCGTCAGAACGCTTTCGTGAATTGGACTGCCACATCCCCTTCAGGATAGCCGTTCGGAAAACGGTCCTGCAAACACTCAGACTTGAGCGGCTTAACAGTGCTTCGCGATCAAGGACTTGGAGTTTTCCAGGTCAGATCTGGAACGCCACTTTCAGCGCATAACGACGGTCTTCGAGGCCTCCGGCGTTGAGGCTGAGCTCTTCGCCATAGCTCGAGACATCGAGGTTCAGCACCCAGAGATCAAAGCCGACGCCGGCCGCCCAGTAGCCCTGGTTCAGGCCTGCTCGTAGGGCGACACGACGCCAGTTGGTTTCGCCACCGAGGTGGATCGTGCGAAAGATGCTGCCGTTGGGATTGTTGCCGAGGTTCTGGAACTCCAGCGCGAACACGGATTTCCGGAACTTGCCCCAGATGTCCCTGCGTGCCGCAAAGCCGAATCCATAGGTTCGGGGCTGGGTGGGAGGGAGGGTTGCTCCGTCGCCGATCTTGAGGCTCTTGAGGTTCGAGTACTTTCCGCCCAGGACATTGTTCACCGCAAAAGCCGTGTCGAAGTCGAATTCTTTCCAGGTGAACGGAAGCTTGTAGGTGGCGCCGACGTCGGCATCCACGTGCGTGCCGGCTCCGCCGGAGTCCTGGGGTTTCAGCGACTGGCCGCCGATGATCTGGGCCAGCGTGATGTCGGAGGTGGTGGCCACGCGGCTGGTGATGTGCGGTGTGATGCCGACGCCAAGGCGCTCGTCGGCGAAGAAGGTGCGACCGAAGGTGAGTGCGGGGCCCACGTCGACGACTGCGCCCGGGGCGATCTGGTAGTTGTTCCGAAGTGCGACGTCGAACTGCACGCTCGTCAGGAGCCCGAGTGCCAGTGCCCATTTCCGCTCGCCCTTGGCGACATAGACAGCGGGCGCGGAGAACTGGAGCCTGCCGTGGTTGTTCCGGCCTGCCGTTCCACCGATTCCGGACAGCGTGTTGCCGTCAGCAGAAGCGATGTCGCCCATGTTGGTGATCGTCGAGCGGCTCGTCTCGACCATCGGATCCAGCAGCGTCACTCGCCAGGTCGGATTCGCAAGCACCCGTGCGGGATTTCCGAAAAAGTTGTCGTCATACAGGCCGGTAGTCAGCTTCAGGCCGCCCATGCCGGAGCTGCGCACGCTCTGGTAGGGCTTGATGATCTGGTTGAGGGCGTGGGCGGGGGTGGACGATAAGGCCCCGAACGCGATGGACGCGAGCGAGAGGGTGGCCGCCATTTTGCTTCGCTTTTGAGTCTTGTGAAACATGGTTCTGATCCTCTGGTGTGGCCGGGTTTAGCGGCCGATGCCTAGTGAAAGCATGTTGGAGCGGAAGCACTCCTGTGTTCCCAAGTTGTTATCGAGGTCTTGGCTAAGAATATCTTGAGATAATCCGCCTGCCCCGTCACTAAAGCCGCCAGCGGCGCTCAGTTCATTCAAGGCCGCGCTCATTTCCACCATCGCCTTTTTGAAATGACCGAGGTCGATTTGACCATTGAGACTCGAACTCAGGAAGTCCGGGTTGGAAATTCCGTTCTTGAGAATAGGGTCCGTCGGGGCAGTGCAGTTGGCACATGCTTGAATCGTACTGGGACAGGCGCCGCCCAATGAGGAAATTCTTGTTTTCAGAAGCTGTCCACCGGAACTAGAAATCTCTTCAGATAGGAATTCCGCGGCCAATGCTACAGACCCGACGAAGCGAACAAGTGCCCTGAGGCTCGGATTGTCAGCTGCACTGATGGAGCCATATTTCTTGAACGCCTCATGGATCTTCAGTCGTTTCACTTCGCTTCCCGGAGCCATTCTCTCTGCAAGCTCGGTCAGAGCCTGCCCGCTCCCCCCACTCCCGAAGGTTTCCATGAAGTCCGCCATCGTCGCGCCATTCTCGGCGAGGATCATGAAAGCCTCTTCGCTCGCCCGAACGTCGGCGTAGCTCGACGAGAGCTGCGCATAATACTCCCTCGCACAATCATAGTCGGCCTGGTCGAAGCATGCCCGCGCCTTGGAAAGGATCTGCTCGTCGCCAGACGGCTTGTCCACGATCGAAAAGACGTTACAACCGGCGAGGAGCGCGGTCGAGAGTGCCGCTATTCCGAACGTTAAAAGGGCCTTTTGCTTCAGTGAAAAGTTTCTCATGCAAGAAGGCTAAAGAGCCGAGGCCGGCTTGTAAAAAGAAAAAATGGTCAAAATGGACTCCGGACGACGACTCTCGCCAGAGCGATCAGTTCAGCCCGTTGATTCCGTCTAGAGATCAATCGCGCCCATCGGAGGACCCAGCAGACATCCAGAGCTCCGGCGCCGAAGTAAATGGGCGCACTTCAGGTGATTCGGTCCTCCTCACAAAAGGTGTCAACGAGTTGACGACTCTCGCTCCTTTCCATTGATTGTGGGTGGCGCAGAGGAGCTGAAGATTCTCGAGTTGATTGCCGCCGCCTCGAGAGAAGGGGGCGCGGTGATCCACTTGAAGCAGGTGGCGCCGCGAGCAGCGGTTTGCGGACTCGGTCGAGCGAAACTCACACCGATAGTCAGCCCGTTGCCAAACCGCTCTTCGAGTGGCTGCCGGGATGAACCGACTCCGGTGCGCTGTCGTCGATGCATCACGAGCGGCTTCTCGAGTTACGGAGGTTGCGGGTGCCTTTCGCGAAGGCAGCGCCGAAGGATCCAGCTTTCTCAGGGCCAAGTCGGCCAACATTTCGAGCTGCTCCGAAAGCGAGGGGTGAGGGTGCTGATGCGACATCAGATTCTTGAGCCGCTCGAGCTTCTCCTGCAGGGCCGGACTCAGAACCACAGTGACCTGGACGTTGTGGCCATCGATCGAGCGAGGGCGCTCGCGAACCAGTGCTGCGGTTCGAGGCGATTGAGCGGTGAGAAACGCCTCGGTATCTCGAGTGGACTTGTTTTCGATGGAAGAGATCAGCTTGCGCTTTTCTGATGAGCTATAGACGGCTCCGGCGGTCCGCTTCTCGGCGATCAGGAAACTCTGAACCTGGCTTGCAGTGGATAATGTCAGAGAGCCTGACGATAGTTTTTGTTCGACCTCCGGAACATCCCGCATCAATCGCATCGCTGAGATGCGGCGATGAGCAGCGCCATCGGAGTAACCGAGCTCGCGGACCACGTACTCATGGAGTGAGCTGAAGTCCGGAGCAAAGAGTTTTCGCCTTTCGATTTCTTCAAGGCAATGCAGGAGTTCGATTCCGAGCCGCCTCTCCTCGAGAGCGGTGTTCTTGGTTTTCTGCAGGAGTTCGGCCGACGAAAGGGTCTGTAGTGAAAGCATGGAGGAATCACTAACATGTGTTTTTCAGGTGTGAATTTTCGCGCGAGGATCGACTCTATTGGACTCATTGTGGAAATTGCTCTGTTTTCGCGCCGATCAGTCGATATTTCGAGCTGAGCCAGTTCTGGGAGGTAATGGGAAGTTTTCAGTGCTGTGTTGAGCGCGCAGGCTCGATCATCGCTAAAACGTGTCAAATAAAATGTCTTAAAAATCGCTTTAACGAACTTGTTTTTGCTGCTCCCGCGCCGAAGCACTCGCAGCTCACTCCCGCGCCGAAGCACTCGCAGCTCACTCCCGCGCCGAAGCACTCGCAGTTCACTCCCGCGCCGAAGCACTCGCAGTTCACTCCCGCGCCGAAGCACTCGCAGTTCACTCCCGCGCCGAAGCACTCGCAGTTCACTCCCGCGCCGAAGCACTCGCAGCTCCCGCTTGCAATCCCGCTCGGGCCCCAACACAATCGGCGTCATGCGCTACACCAGAATGCCGATTGAAATCGAGTCTCCCGAGCAGATGGGCTATGGCAACATCCGAAACAACCTGACGGAAAGCTCCTTCTCCGACATCCGCACCGATCAGTTCGAACTCGACCTGAAGCGCCTGCTGCTCTGCTACGGCGACCACGTCGGCAACCCGGAGCTCAGAAGCCTCATCGCCGCCGAGGCAAACCAGCACGCCCGCAATATCGCGGGCACCACGCCGATCTCGGCCCAGGACATCCTCCTCACCCCGGGCGCGGCCGGTGCTCTCTTCATCATCAACACGACTCTGCTGGAAAAGGGCGACACGCTGCTGGTCGAGCACCCCAACTACGGCACGAACATCGAGACTCCGCGTGCGCTCGGTGCAAACGTCGAGCTTTTCAGGCTCACCTTCGAAGAGGGCTTCCGACCAGACCTCGCGAAGCTTGACGCCGCCATTCAAAAAGCGAAACCGAAGGTCGTCAGCATCACGACTCCGCACAATCCCACCGGAGTGCAGCTTCCACTCGAGGATCTGCAGGCGATCGTCGCTATGACCAGCAAGGCCGGAGCGTGGCTCCTCGTCGACGAGACCTACCGCGACATGGCTTTCGGCAATCAGCTTCCGGTGGCCGCGAGCCTTGGCGATCATGTCATGAGCGTCTCGAGCTTCTCGAAGACGTACGGACTTCCGGGAATACGACTCGGATGGGTGATCACGCAGAACACGGAGCTTCAGGAGAAGTTCCTCGCCGCCAAGGAGCAGATCGTGATCTGCGGATCCGTCGTCGACGAGGAGATCGGCACTCAGTTTTACCGCAAGCGCGACATTCACCTGCCTCGAATCCAAAACGAGATCCTGTCCATGCGGAAAATCCTCAAGGACTGGTTCGCCGGCCAGGACGGCCTGGAATGGGTCGAGCCGCAGGCGGGAGTCGTCTGCTTTCCGCGCATCCGAGACACCCAGAACGTGTCGGTCGAGAAGTTCTACCAGATCCTGAACGGAGAGTTCGGCACCTTCGTCGGGCCCGGGCACTGGTTCGAGATGGATCGCCGCTACATGCGAGTGGGTTACGCATGGCCGAAGGAATCCGAACTCCGGGCGGGGCTGGAGGCGATCTCCAGCGCTGTCCGCATGGCGCGGAGCTGAACTGAGCTGAGCGGACTCGCCTGACTCGCTGAAATCACGCGGGTTTTCCACAAGACGTTCAAGTTCCGTCAAATTTCCGCCGATACGCTTCCAGACCTGGAGGTTGGGATGAGAGTGGATCGATTTTTCAAGTCGCACGCGTTCGTGAGCGCATTGGCCTTGTCGGTGGCATCAACAGCCCTCACGGCATCAGCGAATCCGCCGAAGTACAATTTTCCGGAACCCCAGCAAGGACTACCGGAATCCGATTACTTTGCCCGGTTCAAGTACACCGTGGATGAGGCACTGGCCCTGCTCAAGCAGGCCGAAGGCAAGCCCCTCAAGGAAACCGAGGCGGCCTGGCAGCTTCTGGATGACATGGGCTACTGGAAGACGACCCGCGGATCGACTGCGGGACCTTTCAAGCTCTCGGGACAGCTCGAGAAGCAGCTCCAGGCGCAGTTCAAGTACCTCGAGCGCGCGTTTCGCTATGACGCTGGTGATGTGGTTTGGGTTCCCGCTCAGGCCAAGGACGAGATGCCATACGGAGTTGCCAAGGTGAACCACCGCGCTCGCATCGTGAAGTCGATTACCGAAAACGATACCGAGTTCTTCGTCGTCGAGACGCTCGATGACGGTCCGTCGCAGATGGAGAACCGCCAGGGCACCCTGTACGACGGAAAAAAAGGAACCATCAACTACTACAAGGACACGTATCAGCACCGGACGGTGCAAAGGGTGTTCACGCGCGCGGAACTGGATCGGCTGAACAGCCCGACGACTTCCAAGCCGGTGGACCAGCTCGGAGAAAAGCTCGACTGGTCGAAGGACGAGATCTGGCGTGCGAAGCTGGCTTCCTTCAAGGATCAGATGGCCAGGAAGAACTTCGAGATCGACTGGACCGCCTCGCCGGAACAGATCGAGGCCAGGCAGAAGACCCTGATGAAGTCGATCTTCGGTTTTTTCAAGATGAACCGGAATGCGGCATCCAAGTCCGGGCAGGGCATTGGCCTCAGGTGCTCGGGTGGAGGCGTGTGCTTTGATCAGGCGCTGGTTCTGACCTTCGCGGTCCAGGGCGTCGGCACGCCTTCGGGCCTCAAGGCAATGAATCTCAACGGAACCACCGTCAACCCGCAGGGTGGTCACGGTTTCGTTCGCGTCGACATCAAAGGAAATCCTCAGTCGGTGATCTACGACCAGGTCGTCTCGTATGATTATCTCGAAAAGAACGGCTGGTCGGATTCGATTCCGAAGAGGGAGGTGAAGTTTGCCGGTACCGAGTGGAAGGTGAACAACTTCGTCGGCATCTCCGATCCGGGCTGGGCGGACTACGGAGTGACCCCGGATTATTTCTCGCTCATGGATGTCGGAGATTCGCTGAACCCCTTTCCGCTCAACGCCAATCGCGCCGTGCTCGGAGTGGCCTCGCACCGAACGCTTTCCGAGGTTTCTGGTGAGCTCGGCGCAAAAGGTCCGCTGGCGGTTTACAAGCCCCAGCGCGTGGCAGTGCTCAACGATGCCGCGCGCAAGGCGATGCTGGAAGCGTTCGCGAAACATCAGGACGATGCGTCCCTTCGCAAGGAGCTTCGCAGCGTGCTGCAGGCACAGGGTTACCTCGCTGATGGCAAGCCTCAGCTGCATTGCCCGGGCGCGTTTTCGGTCATCAGTTTTGGATTCTAAGTGCAGGAGGTTCTTCGGATGAAAAAGTCGCTCATCGCCGTTCGGCCCAACTGGCATCTCTGGGGTGCCGCATTCGTCAGTGCCCTGCTTGCGGTCACGTCCACCGCATCGGCAGCCGACCTGCCGACGCTGCATGATCTTCGATCAGTGCCCGGCACCGTGGTCCAGCCCGTGGAGAAGGTGGACACGAAAGTGGAACAGTGGGTGGTTCATCCGAACACCAGTCTTGCCGGACAAAAGGTCAATCTGCCGGGTTGGAACGATGCTGATCCGTCGAAGAGCGACATGCAAAAGCTCCTCGATACGTTTGCAGTCCGCACCGTGGCCGACCCAAAGGCCGCGCCTGCCCATGGGCCATTTTTCTATGTCTCTCAGGGAGTCGGCCGCGCCGGAATCTGGGAGGCCACCGAGCCCGGCCAGGCGTTCCTGGTTTACAACGGCAGGCCGATGAAGGGCCTCACCCTGAAAGGCTACGGCGGCAACACGATTTCTGGAAAGCAGCACCAGCCAAAGGGAAGCCTGGAGCTTTCCGAGGCGCTTCGCGACACGCTGATGTCGTCGGTGCTGAATGAGAAGGGCGTCGACTCGTACGTCGGCGCGATCACTTTCGAGCGCCCGGGAAAGCAGGCCAATTTCATCCGGATCAGTCGAACGGCGCATCGCATGAACGATCTGATTGATCGCAAGGGGCCGCAGCTGCGGCAGACGGTCGATCACCTCTCATTGCTGCTCCAGGACGAAGTGGGCAAGAAGATGTCGCCCGAAGAATTCTCAGATTGGCTCGTGCGTCGAACCGCTCGCGCGATCGCGCTCAAGGAATATGTCGGCTTCAAGCACGGCTCGCAGACGGAGAGCAATATCGGAATCGGCGAAATGGTCGACTTTGGCGAAGGGTCTTATGACCCGTTCAGCTACACGGCTCGCGACGCCGACTCTCAGGCAAAGTCCTTCGGCAACGTGCTCAAGCGGGCAACCGACAATCTGAAGAAGGAATACGGCATCACTGCGGATTACGAAAAGGTCTTCCAGGAAGTCTATCAGACGACGATCCGGCAGGCGCGTGACCAGGATATCGCGCGAGTGCTCCTGAACTCTGCTGCCGACTCCGAGCTCCGGGTGCTGGGGCTCAGTGATTCCACGCTGAAAAAGATTGAACGCGCACGGAGCGAGCTCGACTTCGGAATCATCTCGTACCGTGATCTTGAGCGCTACGGCGCGATTTCGGACGAGGATCTGAAGATCCTGCGCGAGCGCACCGCGACGGAACTTCTGTTCATGGAAAATGAGCAGATGCTTCCGGAGGCGATTCTCGCCCAGGTGGGTGGCGCCGAGGGCTATCGCAGCGTGCTCCGCGAGGCGGTTGAGCAGAGTGGGGGAGACGTCGCGGCAGCGATGCAGTCGCCCACGTTCGCGGCGAAGGTGACCGAGCTTCTGGAGAAGAAGGCTGACGAGCTCTCCGGCGGCCTGGCGAAGCTCAATCGAGGGCTCAAGGTATGGAGCGGCTTCGTCGGTGCGATGCCGGAGAAGCATCTGGCCCGGCAGACGTCGTTCTTCTTCAAGCATTACGGCAGCGCGATCCAGAGCTCGAATGGCCGGTTCGTCCTGACCTCGAAGGCGCGCGTGAAGGCTCCGAGCTGCTGGCACCTGATCGGCCAGTTCGCGTGGCTTTCGCCGCAGCACTGGGGACGCCTGCTTCGGGCAGCTGTCACCGCCTGAGACGCCCCGATGGGCGTGACCCGCTCAGCGACCGCTGCCGACGTGGGCGATGATCTCGGACAGGAGTTCGAGCACGCGTGCTTCGAGTTCGGCGATCGCACCTGAATTTTCGATGGTCCAAGTGGCCGCCTTGCGGCGGGCATCATCCCTGGCCTGGGCCTGGATGATCGACAGTGCCTGCGTGCGAGAGATGCCGTCGCGGGCGCTCACGCGATCGATTCGTGTTTCGAGGGGGGCCTCGACCACGAGGAGCCCGTCGAAGTCGCGGTAGCGCCCCGTTTCGACGAGCAGGGTGGCTTCATAGAACGCGAGCCGTGCTCCGGCACGCGCCAGGTCCGAAATTTCTCGGATGCTCTCAGCACGAATCAGCGGATGCAGGATGGCTTCAAGCTGCGCGCGCGCCGCCGCGTCGCCGAAAATCTTTTTCCGAAGCTGCGCACGGTCGAGCGTGCCGAAGGCCTGCAGGATCGCGCTTGCGGCGGCTCCATCCGGAGACGACAGGTCGCGCGAAATCTGGTCGGCGTCGAGCACCGGAATGTTCGCTCTCTCGCGAAGGATCTTCGCGACGAGCGACTTGCCCGAGGCGATTCCGCCCGTGAGACCGATGACCGGAATCGGAAACGGCGAGCTCACTTGGGGTCTCCCGAACCGGCGCGGGCCTGGTCTCCCGAACCGGCGCGGGCCGGTTGTTCTCCGGCGGGGCGTGCCGGTGGAGCTTCGGCGCCGGAGCGATCGAGTCGCTTGGCTTCATCCCAGTAGCGATCCATTTCCTCCAGGGTGGACTCTTCCGGTTTTTTGCCGTTCTCGCGCAAGCGCTTCTCGACATGGCGAAAGCGGCCCTCAAAACGGTGGAGTGTTCCGCGGAGCGCATCTTCCGGATCGAGCTTCAGCAGGAAGCCGATATTGCAAAGACTGAAGAGCAGGTCACCGAGCTCCGCCTGTGCCTTCCTTCGCAGATCTTCAGCGGTTGGGCTGCCCGAAGCGGGCTGGCCTGCGGCGGCCTTTTGCGCTGCCTCGAGCTCGCGCACCTCGTGCTGGAATTCGCCCAGTTCCTCCGCCAGCTTGTCGAGCGGACCGTTCAGATCGTTCCACTGGAAACCGACGCGCGTGACCTTGTCGATCAGGCGTGTGGTGCGCTGGAGCGCGGGCATGCTCCGAGGCAGGCCATCGAGCACGCTCGCTTCGGCGCTCTTTGCCGCCTTTTCGGCAGCCTTCTGTTTTTCCCAGTTCTGAAGCACGCCCTCGGCGCCCTCGACTTTGACTTCGCCGAACACATGCGGATGGCGGCGGATCAGCTTGTCGGCCAAGCCCTGCGCCACGCTGAAAATATCGAGCGTTCCGGTTTCGGAGGCGATTTCGGAATGCAGCACCACCTGTAGGAGCAGGTCGCCCAGTTCTTCCTGGAAGGTGGCCGCAAGAGCGGGGTCGGACTTGAGCTTCTCGGAAGACTCGATGCGGTCGAGGACGTCGAGCACCTCGTACGCTTCCTCAATGACGTACTGGCGAAGCGACTGATGGGTTTGTTTCATGTCCCACGGGCATCCACCCGGAGCACGAAGCCGGTGCACGGTCTGGATCATGTGGGTCAGCGCCTCGATCTGCTGCGGTGAGATCGGAAGCGGAGCGGCCGGGGTCTTCGTCGTGTCGGGCATGCCTTGGATGTAGCGCAGGGAAGGGGGGGATGCAGCCGGTTTTTGGTCCGGAACCACGACGTGGAGTCCGGGACAACAGAGAGAGTGCCGCACCTGATCGCACAGAGCGGTCTTTTCAGGGTTTCAAGTGGTATCGACCTTGCTTTTGGAGCGCCCGGCCAGACCAGGCAGAGTAGATGGGTGGACCTCCTTTCCCAGACAGAAAGGAGGTGATCCTATGAAAAACAACAGACCAAGAAACTGTTGTTCTCATCGGAAGGCCGAGAGAAAACTTGAATCCATCAAATGGCGACTGGTCGTTTTCGTCAGGGTTCTGGTTCTTCTCACGGCACTGATCCCTCATTGTTGACGACCACCGCAGACTGAGGAGGGCCCGGGTACAGCATTGAACTCGGAGTCTCTCAGGATGAGGGCTGCCCGGTCTGGTTCCTTTCGCGATGCCCTGTGATAGGCTCCGCCCATGGCCCGAAAAACCGCGTCGAAGAAGCTCTCCCCAAAGAAATCCCCAAAAAATCCAGCCGTCTCCCGCGACCTCGCCACCTGGAACCGCAAGGCCGAGCGCGCGATCGAAGACCTCATCGATTTTGCGCTTCATTTTCCGGCACTGAGAAAGCGCGGACCCAAGACCGGCGAGTGGCGCGTCGGTGTCCGCCTCGTTGGAAATGCCGAGATGAAGAAGCTCAACGCCCACTACCGCAAGAAGGACTACGCCACCGACGTGCTCAGCTTCACCTCGCCCGAGCCGTTCCGGAGCATGGGATACCTCGGTGAACTCGCCATCGCGCTTCCGGTGCTCAAGCGCCAGGCGCGCGAGCATCATCACTCGGCCGAAGCGGAGCTCTGGATCCTGCTCACGCACGGACTCCTGCACCTGCTCGGGATGGATCACGAAGAGAGTGCCAAGGCGGCAAAGGAACAGCACACCTGGGAGGCGCGCCTGCTGGCCTTCACCGACATTCCGCACGAGCGCAGCCTGATCGGCCGCGCGAAATAGTCGGGCCCACCTTTTGGTTCAGATCTGCGTCATTTTTGATGCAGCTTGCGGAGGACGAGCTGCTCGGCCTGCTTCAATACCGGCTCAACCAGCGATGCTTCGGGAATGAAGCACTGGTCCTGGTGAATGACGGCGTCGAGCGAAACGGTCACTCCGGAGAGTTCGGCAGAGTCGAGGCCGACGGAGCCGGCGTCAAAGAGGCTACCCACTCCGGTGGCCATGAGTTCCACGGGCACGGTGCGCCGATACGGCGTCGAGCCCTCTGCTGAAAGGCGAAGTTGGTACCCGCTCAGGCTGGTGCCGAGTTCCTGTTGCAGGATCAGCACCGCGCAGTTGAGATTCACCGGAGCCAGCACGATATTCAGCGGAACGCCCGCCGGAATCGGATTCGCAGCATTCTGAAGAAGATCGCGCGCCGCCTGGCGGCAGCTGGCCAGCTCCTGCTTTTCCTTTTCGGTCTTCACGACGCCCATGACTGCCGAAGGCCGATAGTCGACCAGATCCTGGGGGTCCGGAATGATTTCAAGTTCTGCTGGAGCGAGTGTGCGCGGAGCGAATCGAATCTGGTCGGCGCCCAATCCCGACAGCTTTTGCTGAAGCTCTGGATTCACGGACAAAAAGGCCTCGAGCTCCTGCGTCGTCAGCTGAGTCGGAACTGCGAAAGCATTGCCGTCTCCTTGGCGCAGCAAAAATGGAAACAAAGCCGACACGACCATTCTGCGGGAGGTATGCACTGAAACTGCGGTTCCGGGCCTTCCCGCATCATCCAGATGCTGAAACGGCTGGAGCTGTTTTCCAGGAAGGAGTCGCTTCCATTTCTTCAGGGCAGAAACCAGGGCGTCATCGCGCAAGGTGCGGGTGACCTCGACCTGGAGTCCTCGGCCTCCCACCAGGATGTCCCAGTCGGATCCGGTCGTTCTGGTGATCGTGGCGATGCCGACCGTGACGGTTTCCAGCTTCTGCAACGGAGTGAAGATTTCAACGTGGTCGAGTATGACCAATGCCCGAGGCATCTTCTGGATCTCGAGAGTATGGATCGCCGCCTCGCGCGCGTGAGCCGAAGCCAGCGAGGCAAGCGTGGTCAGGGTGGCGAAGGCCGCGAGAAGAGCAGTGCGTTTCTGGCGCACAATCTAGCGCGAGGGGCTGGGTCAGGCGACTAAGCTCTTCTAAGGCCAGCTAAGCACCTGTAATAATGAGGAGCATGAAGCTCCGGTTCCGATTCACTCTGTTCCTTTCTGCGGCCCTGATTTCGGCCTTCCCGCTCCACCCGGCCCACGCCTGCAAGCCCTGCCTCGGTGATCCGATCGACACTTCACTCAGCCGGGCGCAGGCGGTCCTCCTCGGAAAAGTGGCGCTGGTTTCGGAGTATCCCCAGAGCGCCGAAAAGCGCGGTGCAGGCGAGGCGGCGATCGAGGTGCGCGTCGAGCGTTGGCTGAAAAAGCCGTCCAAACAGGCCGCGAAAAAGGGAAGAAAAGTACCGCTACGGATCCGCTGGGATGGCATCTGCTTGGGGCGTCCCGCACTTCCGAAATCCGGCGACCGAGCGATTTTTTTCATCGGAGAGTCCACGCCCGAGAACCACGGAGTGCTGACCGGATACTGCTCGGCTCCGTTCCTGAAAATCGAGAAGGGAAAGATCTCCGTGCCGACCGAGTCGGTGGAGACCTGGGGCAATGTGCTGTCGATCCGCGCCTTCGAAGCTCGAATTCGCAAATAGCGCGCGAGAGCCGCCCGTCCCCAAGATTGCAAATCGAGCGCGGTTCCCCTAAAACCAGATCCATGCTTCAACCCCATGAAATTCGCACTCGCCTGGCCGAGATGAAGGAAAAGCTCGATTTCCTTAGGGGGTCGCTTTGACCTGCCGGTCAAATCGCGACGCATTGCCGAACTCGACGATCTCTCGCAGCAGCCGGATTTTTGGAGCGACAACCGGAAGGCTCGAAGCCTGACGCAGGAAAAGGCGCGCCTCGAACGCGAGGTGAGTCAGTTCCAGACGCTCGAGCAGGGGTACTCCGACGCGCTCACCATGTTCGAGCTCGCCCAGGAAATGGCCGATGACTCGACCCTGAACGAAGCGGGCGAAATGATCGCCGGACTGGCCAGCCAGTTCGATCAGGCGGAGTTCCAGAAGATGCTCTCCGAGGAGCAGGACCCGCTCAACGCCATCCTGACCATCAACGCCGGAGCGGGCGGAACCGAGTCGCAGGACTGGGCTTCGATGCTTTTTCGCATGTACCAGCGCTGGGCGGAGAAGAACGGCTTTAAGTTCAACGTGCTCGATGTGCTGCCCGGCGAAGAGGCCGGCCTCAAGAACGTGACGGCCCAGATCGTGGGCGAGTACGCCTACGGTCGGCTCAAGTCTGAAGCCGGTGTGCACCGTCTGGTGCGCATTTCGCCGTTCGATTCGAACGCCCGTCGCCATACATCCTTCACGTCCGTTTTCATCAGCCCGGAAATCGACGACAATTTTGAAGTGGTCATCAAGCCTGATGACCTCCGTGTCGATGTCTACCGAGCCGGCGGAAAGGGCGGACAGGGCGTCAACACGACCGACTCCGCCGTGCGCCTGACCCACTTGCCAACCGGCATCGTGGTCGCCTGTCAGCAGGAACGCTCGCAGATCAAGAACAAGGACCTCGCCATGAAGGTCCTTCGTTCGCGAATTTATGAGCGCCACTTGGAAGACGAGCGCAAGAAACAGTCCGCCATCGAAGATGCGAAGAAGGATATCGCCTGGGGAAGCCAGATCCGGTCCTACGTCCTGCACCCCTACAAGATGGTGAAGGACCACCGCACGGGGTTCGTGATGAACCAGGCCGATCCGGTTCTCGACGGCGATCTCGAAGGATTCATCAAGGCCTACCTGACCTGCCGACTGACGGGTGAGTGGGCCCGCGGCGGGTCCGACGACGTCTAAGGCCCGGATTCGATCCGAGGAAATGGTTGACTTGGATTTCCGGCTCGTTTAGTTGTCGGAAACCAATCGAGACGCGGGGGTGTAGTTGAGTTGGTTACAACGTCGCCCTGTCACGGCGAAGGCCGCGGGTTCGAGTCCCGTCACTCCCGCCATTTCGAAACAAAAACCCGCCTGAAAAGGCGGGTTTTTTGCTTTCTGGTTGTCCAGATCCTGGGCAGCTGCTCAATGGTTGGACAGTGATTCCCCGCTAAATCGCCCCTGGAGCCGAAAACCTGCGGTATGTCGCTTGCTCTCTAGGACTCTGCCAAAGGGGTCGCCGACATGCGTTTTTTTGCCAGATACCGTTCCTCGGTCGCACTTGTTCTCGGTCTTTCATTTTCTGTCGGTCTGGTCTGGGCTGCATTGCAGAACCAGCCCCTGCTCAAAGTCACTCGAACCGATGACCCGAAGTTCCTGAACGAGATCAGCCTGAACCTGGATGATGACGGTAACCTCGTCAACCTCGGGGTTTCGCTCGAAAAATCTCCGGTGACCCTCGAGCAGCTCCAGAAAGGCTTCGTGCTGAATCGCACGAGCGGCATCGAGACGGTTCGATTGACTGCCGGTAAAGGATTCAATCTGAAGTCCGGAGGACCGCTCACGCTGCGGTACCTGAAGCAGTTCAAGTTGATTGGCTCCAATGTTTATGGCGAATTTCGAATGGATCTCGTCAGGGAAGGCGGCCGCTGGGTGCTTCGCGATCAGCATCACCAGGATTTCAACCAGTTGCGGATGACGGCACACTCTCGCGGAATCAGCGATGTCTCGCCAGTCAATGCCTCAGCTTCGCAGAGGGTCCAGGCCTGGATCGACGAGTCGCTCCTTCCTGCCTGGGATCGGGACGGAGAGATCGGTGCCGTCTACAGCCGTGGATTGACTTCACGAACCCACAAGGAAGACGAAGGCTCGTCCAATCGCATTCCTGCTCCCCTGAGACGAGATTCCGAGGCAGACTCCGCCTTCTGATCCTGTCCCGGTTCGTCGCAATTGTGGGCCAAAATGTCCCGTGATGGATGTTCCGGACGGGCGAGCGACCGTTGATTTTGGATGATGTTCACTTGCTAAGTTCATGGAAATTCTGGGATATTTAATAAAATCCAAGATTTTCCGAGGGCTCTGCGCCTGCGGCATTCGGGTTGCTGTTGAAGGGTCTCCAACAGGAGATTTTTCCGATGAAAGCCATGCCGATGATCCAGAAATTCATGACCCCGATGCCCCACACCGTGGGTCGAGACATTCCGATTAAAACCGCCGTCACGATGATGCGCGAACACCGCATCCGGCACCTTCCGGTCCAGGACGGTGGAAAGCTGATCGGCGTGCTCACCGATCGTGACATCAAGCTGGCCGCCTCGTTCGAAGGTTCCGCCGACCTGGTCGCCGAAGAGGTGATGACCCCCGATCCGTACACGGTCGCTCCGGAAACGCCGGCCGATGTCGTGGCCAAAGAGATGGCCGAGCACAAGTGGGGTTGTGCTATCGTGCAGCAGTCCAACGGAAAAGTAGTGGGCATTTTCACCGCCGTGGACGGCATGCGCGTCCTGGCAGAGATGCTCGACGCCAACTACAAGCATTAAGGACCCCTCATGAGCACGAAGCAGAGCGCCACCAGTTCTCGCCAGTCGCGGATCGTCGTCGTGGATGATGATCATGAGATGCGCTCGCTTCTCGAGGATTCGCTCTCGGCCGAAGGCTACCACGTCACGGTGTTTCCGAATGCTGTCGCCGCGCTGGAAGCCCTCGGCCGATCAGGTCCTCTTTCGGTCGAACATGTGGAGGGCGACATCGATCTCCTCATCTCGGACATCAAGATGCCGCAGATGGACGGGCTCGAGTTCACCGCCCGGCTGAAGGAAATCCGTCCGGAAATTCCCATCATCCTGATCACTGCGTTCGGCAGTGTCGAGACGGCCCTCGAAGCCATGAGGCGAGGCGCGTTTCATTACGTCATGAAGCCGTTCAAGCTCGCCGAGATTTCGGTGAGCGTGAAGAAGGCGCTCGAGCACCGCAATCTTGCTCGAGACAACTCCGCCCTGGTGCGCGAGCTCCGCAAAAGCTGGGCGCTCGGCGACGTCATCGGCAAGAGCCCGGCGATGAAGCAGGTCTTCGACCTCGTCAGCCGCGTGTCGCAGGCCACCGCGAACGTCCTGATCACGGGCGAGAGCGGCACGGGCAAAGAGATGGTCGCTCGCGCGATCCACAATACCGGCCCCCGCTCGAACAAGCCTTTCGTGGCCATCAACTGCACGGCCATTCCGGAGACGCTGCTCGAGTCCGAACTCTTCGGGCACGCCAAGGGGTCGTTCACTGGCGCTTACACGCGCAAGCGTGGCCTTTTCGAGGAGGCCGAGGGCGGAACACTTTTTCTGGATGAAATCGGCGACATGAACGTGGGGCTCCAGTCGAAGCTCCTGCGCGTGATCCAGGAACGCAAGGTGCGCGCGGTCGGCGAGAACGTCGGCAAGACGGTGGATGTCCGCATCATCGCGGCGACCCACAAGGACCTCAAGCAGGCCATCAAGGAAGGGCTCTTCCGCGAAGACCTGTTTTATCGCCTCTCCGTGATTCCGATCGTCATTCCGCCGCTTCGCCAGCGCCGAGAGGACATTCCGGTCCTGGCCGAGCACTTCCTGCGCAAGTACTCGTCCGCGAATGCCTCGAAAGTGGATGGTTTCACGCGTCGGGCGATGGGCAAGCTCATGGCCATGCGATGGGAAGGCAACGTGCGTGAGCTCGAGAATCTCGTCGAACGTGCAGTCGTCCTCACGCAGGGACACCTCATCGACGAAGCGGACCTGCCGGACGGCGTGACCGTCAGCGCAGAGGAATTCTTCACGACCACGACCGGAGATTTTCCGACGCTCGAGCAGCTCGAACGCCGCTACATGCGACTGGTCCTCGAGAAGACCGGTGGCAAGAAGGAACAGGCCGCGCAGATCCTGGGCATCAACCGCCGCACGCTGTACCGCAAGGAACGCGAAGCAGGATGGGTCGTCGCTGACGAGAATGAGGGCGAGGAGTCCGAGGTCTAGGCCTGCGCTTGGGGCTTTCTCAGCGCGATGGTGAACGTCGTGCCCACGCCTTCCGTGCTCCTGACTTCAATCTCCGCATCGATCTCCTTCACGAGCTGGGTCACGATGGAAAGCCCGAGCCCGGTGCCTTCTCCAACATCCTTGGTCGTGAAGAAGGGCTTGAAGATTTCGTTCAGCATCTGCTCCGGAATTCCGCAGCCAGAATCCGTCACGGAAAGCAGAACACGGTCTCCATAGCTCTTCAGTCGAATGGTGACCTCGTGCCCGCTGGTGCGGCCCAGGCGCATCGCCTTGCGGATGGCATGAGTGGAGTTGGTCAGCAGGTTCAGGATGATCTGCTGGAGTCTCGAAGAGTCGGCGATCACCTCGAGCCCGGGTTCGATATCGAGATGGATCGAGACGCGATCGGTGCGAAGGTTCTGGCCGACGAGCGCCAGGACTTCGTCGATGACCTGCTTCGCTTCAAAAGTCCGGAGCTGCAGCTCGCCGAAGCTGCGGCTCATGCCAAGAAGCGACTGGATCAGGCGCGAGATGCGATCGGCCTGGCCGACGATCACTTCCAGGCTCTTTTGAATCCTGGCAATCGTGGCTGGATCTCCTCCAGCCGCATCCAGGTTTCCGGCAATGATTTCGGCACGTCCTCGAATCACGCCCAGAGGAGTACCAATCTCATGCGCGATGCCGCTGGCCAACAGGCCCACTGAAGCCAGGCGATCCTGGTGCGCCACCTTGGCTTCGAGATCCTTCCGAAATCGAACATCGACGGCAACTCCCATGTACCCGGTGATCTCACCGTGGGTCGATCGAACCGGCGTGATCGTGAGCAGCACGGGCACGAGGCTTCCGTCCTTGCACCGGTTGATGAGCTCTCCTTTCCAGTGGCCGACCTTGGGGTCGCGAATCTGCTCCCACATTTTGTCGTAAAAGAGCTTCGAATGGAGTCCGGAGTGCAGGAGTCCGGGCGTCTTGCCGATCGCCTCGTTGGCCGAGAATCCGTAAATGCGCTGCCACGCGGGGTTCACATAGAGCAGCGTGCCTGAGCGGTCGCTGATCATGATGGCTTCGCTCGAGTCCTCGACGCATCGAAAAAACGCATTTTGGGGGTCAATCCGCATTTCCATGCCTCGGGATGTACCGCGCCCCTTGCGAAAATCAAAGCCGTGGCCGAAGTTGAGATCATGCCTGAAACTCACTCGTCGCGTGCCCGTTCGTATTGGCAGTCTCCGCTCTTCGGAGCCGTGGCAGGCGCCATTGCGGCGATCCTGATCTCCGGTCTTTCGCTCTTTGCGATGAGGAAGCTCGGCCAGCAGATGGACTGGACGGGCATCATCTCGGGTGGAGCGGCCGGTGGCCTTGCCGGGCATGCCGTTCTACGCGGAGTGCTGGCGTGGCTCGACCGAACGGGGCGGGCGGCATCTTCAATGGACCGCTTTGCCTGGATGATCGTCTCGGGCCTGGTGGCGTCCGTCGTGCTGGGTGCTGCGGTCTTTGCCTGGATCTTCAGTGGAATTCCTGTCGGCACTGGCGGAACTCGCGCGCTCGGCTCGAAGCTTTTCGTGATGATCGGCTGGCTGGTGGGCATCCTTGCCTCGAGCCTGCCGATGGCGATTGTCGAGCTCCAGCGCGAAAGTCGTGATGAGCGCCGCTCCACCTCTCGGTAGTTGCAATCAACGGCAAATCATCTGCTCGTGGGCGGAGTGCGCTGATGCATCGTGCGCGTGAAGATTCCAGCCGAGGAGCGGTGCTGCACGCACGCCGAGGCTCGCAAAGCCTGCAGCGATCAGGAGCACGGCCGCCATCCGCGGTGTTCGCCGCCCCAGCGGAGCCAGCACCTGTTTCATGAGCCATGGTGCAGCACTGAGTGCGGGCACGGTGCCCAGCCAGAAGAAAAACAATAAGGCGGCACCCTTCAGCGGGTTCTGCGTGGCGACTGCCGCGAGGACGAATCCGTGCAGCCAGCCGCAGGGCAGGAGCGCTGAAAGCAGGCCCACACCGAAGGCATTGCCGCGCGAGACCTGGTGAAGTCTTCTGATCCACGACTGAGGAAGCGCAAAGAGGTGGTTTCCACGGCCACGCCAGAGACTCACGCCCATCTGGATGAAGGCGGCTGCCAGCAGCAGCGATGCGATCCACGAGATCCAGCCGAACTTCTCCGAGCCGATCGTGGCGGCACCGAGCCATCCCGCCACCACTCCGAGAGTGAGGTATCCGAGGAGTCTTCCGACGTGATACGCTCCCACCTTGGTGGGCCCACGTCCCACGGCAAGCACGAGTCCTCCGCACATTCCGACGCAGTGGCCGCTGCCGAGCAGGCTTGCACCAAGAACGGCGATCGGTATGAGGTCAGAAGAGAGGGCCGACAAGCCTCACCTCCTGGCGGATGAGATCCTTGCCCGCGATTTCGACAAAGGCCTGGACACGACCTTTTTCGACGATCGACTTCGGAAAGCGAAAGAACACGTCGAGCCTGCGAAGCTCGCCCGCCCGCAGTTCCAGCTCCGGATGGACGGTGACGAGCTCCACGCCCCGAGCCTTCGACTCTTCGGCAAGACGCACCCGCACCTGCGACGGATCGAAATCCTGGTTTCGAATATCGAGCTTGAAGTGGTTCGTCACGGTTGCGCCGCCATCGGCGTTCGGAACGACCTGGTACGGTGCTTCGGTGGCGCGAACGAAATCCGCCGAGACGAGCTGGTGATTTCTGATCTTGACGACGAGCGCGCTCGCCACGAGTGCCAGCAGCACGGCGTAGAGGATGCTGCGCGGACGGAAGGGCGAAACCTGGTCTCGGTCGCCGGCAAAGGTCTTGTAGCGAATGAGGCCGGTCGGTTTTCCGATCTTTTCCATGACTCGGTCGCACGCGTCCATGCAGGCCGTGCAGGCAATGCACTCCATCTGCGTGCCGCGACGAATGTCGATGCCGGTCGGACAGACGGCCACGCAGCGGTAGCAGTTGACGCAGTCGCCGGTGGGCGGGTTCGGCGGGGCGACGCCACGCCGGGGTTCACCGCGCTTGACGTCGTAGCCGACGACCATCGAGCGATCATCCATCAGCACCGACTGGAAGCGACCGTAAGGGCAGGCGATGAGGCAGAACTGCTCGCGAAACCAGCCGAAGTCAAAGAGCACGAGCCCCGAGATGAAGGCCATCACTCCGAATGCGCCCGGGCTCTGGAGCGGAGACTGCTTCATCATCTCCGCCAGCGCTTCGGTTCCGGTGAAGGTGGCGAGAAAGCTGTGGCCAATCACGAGAGAAACCGCGACAAAGACGCCCCACTTCGCAGCCTTCTTGAAGACCTTGTCGGACGTCCACGGTCCTTCATCGAGCCTCCTGCGTGCAATCGAATCTCCCTCGATCCAGCGCTCGATCTTTCGGAAGACGCCGTCCACGAAGACCGTCTGCGGACACGCGTAGCCGCACCAGATTCTTCCCCATACTGCCGTGATGAAAAAGATCGTCAGCACGGCTCCCGCGATCACGAAAAACAGCATCGGGGCATCATGCGCCCAGAACTGGATTCCGAGGATGGCGAACTTGCGCTCCGGAAGATGGAGCAGGATCGCGGGCCTCCCACCGATCCGGATCCACGGCAGCGCCAGGAAGAAGGCGATCAGGATCACGTTCAGGAAATTCCTGAGGGTCCTGAAGAAGCCTCGCACGTCAGCCGGGTAGAGATAGACCCGGTGTCCGTCCTTGGTTGTCGTGGCCAGATGATCGGTGGGAAGCTCGCGAGGATTGCTCATCAGTTTATTCCATCACGACCTTCTCGCCCTGCGGGCCCTTGGCATTCGGAGGGTTCGTGCCGTGAAGCGCGCGGACGTAGGCCACCAGCGACTTCAGCTCGTCTGGCGAGACTAGTGCGCCCCAGGGGGGCATGCCCTTGTCGGTCACGCCATTGGCGATGACCTTGGCAAGCTGCACGTATTGGGCACCGTGGATCCAGTAGTCATCCGCGAGGTTGGGGCCGATTCCGCCTTCTCCCTTCTGGCCGTGGCAGACGGCGCACTTGGCGACGTAAGCTTCTTTGCCCTTTTCACGGTGGGTATCCGAAGCGGCCCAGAGTTTCAGGCTGTCTTCGGTGTCGCCACCGGGCTGGCCCGGCTTCGGAGCATGGGCTGCCCGCACGGTTTCGAGCTGCTGCATGGCCACCGCGTACTCGTCACGCAGGGTCGGACCGGGACCAAACGTGTAGTGCGCATAGTAGCCCGCCGAAAAGACAATCGAGCCGTAGAGGAGCCAGAGCCACCAGCGAGGCAGGAAGTTGTCGTGCTCCTCGATTCCGTCATACACGTGCACTTCCATGCCCGGCGGCGGTGCGAATTCGTTTTGCTTGTTGTCGGTGCTCATCGGAGCGGTACTCCTTTCGTCGGCTCGCCCGAAAACGGGGTGTCCGCGAGGTGTTGGTAGAGTTCAGTGCTGCCGCGACGGAAGACCCAGGCGACCACCCCGAGGAAGACCCCGAGAAAGATCAGCAGGGCCAGGCACGTCAGCCAGATCATCGGAAATTGAGATGCCACCTGTGACAGCATTACTGGATTCCGCCTTTCTTGAAGTCGGCGCCCAGCTTCTGCAGGTAGGCGATCAGCGCGATGATCTCCTTGTCGGCCACCTTTGGCGGCGCGCCCTGTTCGGTCAGGCCTGCGGCAATGCGTTCGGCCTCCGCCTGCGCATCGACCGAAGCCTTCTCGACCTGTTCGTCCGTGTAGGGCACGCCGAGCTGCTTCATGACGGCCATCTTCTTGCTCATCACCTTGAAGTTCGTTCTATCCTCGAAGAGCCACGGATAAGACGGCATCAGTGAGCCGGCGACCACGTCGCGCGGATTCAGCATGTGACGGAAGTGCCACAGATCGGGATACTTGCCTGCGAGGCGGGCAAGGTCCGGTCCGGTGCGCTTCGAGCCCCACTGAAACGGACGATCGTAGGCCGATTCTTCGGCGCGCGAGTAGGCTCCATAGCGGAGCGTCTCGGCCGGAATCGGTCGGACCATCTGTGAGTGGCAGGTGTAGCAGCCCTCGCGGACGTAAATGTCGCGCCCGTGAAGCTGCAGTGCCGTGTACGGTGTCACGCTCGGGGGGGCCTCAAGGTAACCACCCACGAACCAGGTCGGGATGATCTCGATTGCGCCACCGACCATCACCGAAACGACCGTCAGCGCTGTGAAGGCGCCGCCCATTCCTTCGAGCTGGCGGTGAAACTTGTCCACCGTCGTCGTCAGAGTCGAGGAGCCGAGCACGAGCCTCGGAGCAACGGCCTCTTCGTCCTTCTGTTCGGCCGGGGCGCTCTTGACCGTCATCCAGATGTTGTAGGCCATGACCAGGAATCCGCCGAGGTACAGAACTCCGGCAAGCGCGCGAACCCAGTAGAGCGGAACGATCTTCGTGACCGTCTCGATGAAATCCGGATATTGCAGGCGTCCGGTCGAGTCGATCGCGCGAAGCATCAGGCCCTGCGTGATGCCCGCGCTGACCATCGAGATGTAGTAGGCCAGGGTGCCGAGCAGTCCGGTCCAGAAGTGCCAGTTGGCCAGCTGCACGCTGTAAAGCGTCGTGCGCCAGAGCTTCGGCACGAGCCAGTAGATCATGGCAAACGACATGAACCCGTTCCAGCCCAGGGTGCCGCCGTGGA
Source organism: Bacteriovorax stolpii (assembly GCA_945860415.1). Lineage (GTDB taxonomy): Bacteria > Bdellovibrionota > UBA1018 > UBA1018 > UBA1018 > CAIOHW01. The sequence goes on along the minus strand of CAMAQA010000005.1, from coordinate 10,873 downwards.
CGTGACCAATAATCCAGTCCGTGTAGTGTCCGAGCAGGTTGACCGACTTGATCGACAGCAGCGGACCTTCGAACGTCGACATGCCGTAGAAGGTCAGGGCAGCGACGAACATCTTCAGGATCGGATCGACGCGAACCTTGTCCCAGGCTCCACGGAGCGTGAGCAGGCCGTTGATCATGCCGCCCCAGCTGGGGGCGAGCAGCATCACCGAGAAGATCATGCCGAGGGTCTGCGCCCACTCCGGCAGTGCCGTGTAGAGCAGGTGGTGCGGTCCGGCCCAGATGTAGATGAACACCAGCGACCAGAAGTGCACGATTGACAGGCGGTAGCTGTACACCGGCCGATTCGCGGCCTTCGGCAGGTAGTAGTACATGAGGCCGAGGAACGGCGTCGTCAGGAAGAAGGCGACGGCATTGTGGCCGTACCACCACTGGACGAGGGCGTCCTGTGCGCCCGCAAAGACCGGATAGCTCTTCCAGAGGCTCACCGGAATATTGATCGAGTTCACGATGTGAAGCAGGGCCACGGTGACGATCGTGGCGATGTAGAACCAGATCGCCACGTACATGTGCTTCTCGCGGCGCTTCACGATCGTGCCGAAGAAGTTGATCGCGAAGACGACCCAGATTCCGGCGATGGCGATGTCGATCGGCCACTCCAGCTCGGCGTATTCCTTGCTCACTGAAATGCCGAGTGGAAGAGTGATCGCTGCGGCAACGATGATGGCCTGCCAGCCCCAAAAATGAATGCTGCTGAGCTTGTCCGAGAACATCCGGGTCTTCAGCAGTCGCTGCGTGGAGTAGTAGATGCCGGCGAAGATGGCGTTGCCCGCAAAGGCGAAAATCGCCGCATTGGTGTGCAGCGGACGCAGGCGACCGTAGGTCAGCCAGGGCAGGTCGAAGTTCAGGCGCCAGTCCGAAAGCTGCAGGGCCACGAGGATTCCCAGCAGAAAGGCCACGGCGGCCCAGATCAGGGTCACGACGACGAATTTTTTGACGATTCCGTCGTCGTATTGAAATTTCTCGAGCTCGCCCGTCGGCGTCGAGTTTGCGGTTGTTGTGCTCATATTCTCTCTCTCTCCTCCGTTCAGTTTTCGTCTTCGAGCAGGATCCGGTGGGCCGGAGTCTCGAGGTCGTCGTATTGCCCCTGGCGCACCATCCAGATGAAGCCCACGAGGAAGGATCCTCCGAGCAGGAGCGCCAATGGCAGAAGCAGTGAAATGATGTTCATGGTGAGGCCTCCTCGAGCGCCCTTCGTAGTGCCTGCGTTCCGCGGGTTGCGGAGAGGATCACGACGAATGCGCTCACGGGCATGAGGATTGCCGCCAGCAGCGGGCTGATCATGCCCAGGATCGCGGCAGTCGCCGCGACGGCATTGTAGCCAAGAGAAACTGCAAAATTGCGCTTCACTGTACGGAGGGTCTCGCGACCGATGATCACGAGGCGTGGAATCTGGTGGAGCCCCGGCCGCGACAGGTAGAGGTCGGAAGCCCGGATGCTGGCTTCGAGTCCGCCATGGACCGCCACTCCGACGGACGCAGTGGCGAGGGCAATCGCGTCATTGGCGCCATCCCCGATCATCAATGAGCGCGGAGTTCCTTCCAGCGCGGCATGCTTCTGCTCCGGAGTGGCGCGTGAGAGCGCCTGAGTTTCGGAAATTTCGAGCGCGCGAGCAACGGAACGTACGGCCTGGGCGGAGTCGCCGGAAAGAATTCTGGGAGTGATTCCAAGTCCGCGAAGCTGATGCATGACGTCACGGGCTTCCGTGCGGATCGGGTCACCGAGAGTCGCCGTTCCGATTTCGAGGTCATTTTCATAAAGCGAGATGGAAGTGACGGACTTTTCCTCGGACTCGAAGGTCGTTGTGCTGCGGGCTGCTCCGATGAAGTAGCAACGACCCTGGAAAAGGCCGGAAATACCCCGTCCAGCATTCTCCTCGATGTTTTCCATGGCGACTGCGGGTCGCGCGGATGCTTCGACCGAAAAATGTTCCCGCAGAGCCCGTGCAATCGGGTGACGCGAGAAAGACTCCAGTGCGCAGATGAGCGACGCCGCCGGAGCGGCAGGCTCTCGGTGCTGTTTCCAGTCGAGGACCTGGAAGCGTCCCTCGGTGAGGGTTCCGGTCTTGTCGAAGAAGGCATGCTCGACGCGCGAGAGGCGTTCGAGCACTTCGGCGCCCTTGATCAGAATTCCGGCGCGCGCGGCCTTCGCGAGCACTGATGCGAAACTCAAAGGAGTCGCCAGCGCGAAGGCGCAAGGGCAGGTCACGAGCGCCAGCGCAAGTGCGCGCTGGAGGGCTTCATGCCAACCGCCCTCGAGGGCCCCGATGAACACCACAGGAACGAGAACGAGGGTGATGGCGATGAACCCGCGCGATACCTGGTCAGAAAAAGTGACGATCTGCGCCCGAGAGTCGAGGCTGGCCTGCATCGACTCGATGATCCGCCCCACGCGCGATTCCGTGCCCGAAGACGTGATGCGCAGGCGAAGCGGCGAGCTGATGTTCTGCGTTCCGCCGAAGGCCTCGGATCCGGGGGCGACCTTCTCCGGCAGCGATTCGCCGGTCAGGAGTGCGCAGTTGATCGAGCCTGTTCCCGAAAGGACTACCCCATCGGCCGGAAGCAGATCGCCAGGAAGGACTTCGACGACATCGCCCGAACGAAGTTCGGAAAGTGCCACGGTTTCGAAGCTTCCATCCACGAGCTCTCGACGTGCTTCGGCAGGCATGAGGAAGTGGGCGAGGCTCGAGGCGTTGAGCGCCTTTCGCTGCACGCGGCGAAGCAAGTAGCGGCTCGAGAGCAGAAGGAAAACGAGCGTGGTGACGGAGTCGAAGTAAATGCGGTCATCGCCCCGAAAGAGGTTGGCGACACTGACCCAGAACGACACCTGAAGACCCAGTGCGACCGGAACGTCGATCGAAAGCTGTCGTGCGCGAAGCGCCTTCCACGTGGACTGATAGAACGGAAGGGCGCTGTAGAACATCACGGGAATGCTGAGTCCGAAGCTGATCCAACTGAACTGTCGCGCAAACGCGCCATCGGCGCCGGCATAAAGTGAGATCGCCAGCAGCATGATGTTTCCGGCCGCAGCTGCTGAAACCCCGAGCTGCATCAGCAGCCTGCGGTCTTCCTTCTGGACCAGGTCTCCCGCCTCGCGAGCGCGAATGGCGTGCGGTCGATATCCAACGCGGAGCAATCCTTCTGCTGCAGCAGCGTAAGATCCTTCCGGGCTGATCGTGACCGTCGCCACTGCGCTGCCCAGGTCGAGCCGCACCGACGTCACGCCGGGAACGAGCTGTGGAAGTTTTTCGACGAGCCAGACGCACGCCGCGCAGTGAACGCCTTCCAGATAAAAGCGAAGTCCGTGCGGCGTTTCGTAATCGCGTCGTGCCTCAACCTGGTCGAGCCACCGGTAGGCGGCGCTCGGGGTTTCGGCGTTCGCGATGGGCCGAGCCTTCTCGCCAGTCTTCTCGAGGATGGAGTAGTAGCGCGAAAGACCCGTGCTCTGGAGCAGTCCGAACACGGTCTCGCAGCCGTGGCAGCAGAAGTCTGATCCAGCCCGTGCAGGAACGGGTGACGTGCAATGACGGCATGCCAAGAAATCCATGAACCTGATGCATGGAGCAACGGTTGTGCCCTCGATATCTATTTGAAAAAATTGGAATTTTTCATTCCCCGGGGTTTCGGCGCGACTCAAAAGGGCTCGTGGCCGAGCGCGGGCGGGATAATATGTCCCGACCGCTTTGGGGAATTTAAATCTTGACTCTTTTGGTCGTCTGCTAAAAAGTGAATGTACTGTTAAGATTATTTAACAGTACAGTTGAGGCTTCCTCTCAGCAGTTTCGAAAGGAGTATCTCATGAACGTCTTGTCTCGGATTCCCCAGTTCCTGATCCTGCCCATCACCCTTGCAGCACTGGTCACCACCGGAGCAGCATGCGGCAAGAAAGGAAGCGGCGGTGGACTCGTGACCGGCGCCCAGTTCTCCACCATCGAAGAAAACGGAGATCTCTACGGCAAGGTGGATGTGCTGCTCAACACGGGCAATGTCCTGCTTCCGGCATTCGAGCTGCCGATTCTGAATCCGAAGAATCCGGGAGCCATCTATGGAACGATCTCGATGCGCGATGCACTTTCTGCCGGAACGCAACTCGGACTCTCCTTCAATCTGAGCGAGATTTCCGGACTGGAAGGAGCGGATGGATCGCTGCTTCCGAACGGCAAGGCAGTGCCGGTTTTTCTGGCCAACGGAACGAAGCCGATTTCCATTTCAATCCAGAAGAACAGCCGGGCCTATTTTGCCTTTTCGGAAGGAACCGCGGTCGTCGGTGCGGCCGTGGTCATTCCGGAATTCGACAAGATCAGCTCCTCCGTGGGAGCCATCGACATCTTCTTTCCATTCCAGGGATCAAACGGAATCTCCGGAGTGGCCGGGCTCTTCAGCTCGAATCAGCCAGGACAAAGCGGCCTGGCGATATTCGTCGATGCTTCGCAGGCCGTGAAGGGCATTTCGGAAAAATCGATGAATCGTGCCCTTGCCTCGGTGGCTGCAAAGTCCGTGACGCAAAAGTCCGCATCGGCCTCGTTCCGTTCACAGACCGGCATGAGCACGATGCAGGCCTATCGCCTCAATCAGTTCATGTCGAAGCTCGGAGACCGTCGCCAGCGCCTGCGACTTCAGTAGTGCCTCCTTCGCCCCGGACTGGTAGGTTTTGCGCATGATGACCCTTCAGCCGCTCAACCTCTCGGACCGGGGCGAAATGCTTCAGCTGGTCGAATTCATCAACGCCCACTATCGCGCAGCGGTTCCTCTCACGGAGGCTTCCGTCGCATCCGGACGAACGAGGTTTTTCTGGGCTGTCGTGGAGGGAGCGCGCGTGGGTGCGAGCGCCTATGTCGAGCGCACTCCGACCCTGGCGGAAACCGTGAAGACGGTCATTGATCCCGCCCATCGAGGAAAGCGATACGGAGAGATGCTCTCGCAGGCCATCGAGGACCAGGTTCGGGGCGACGGTTTCAAGAAAGTGATGACCACGGTCTACATCGACAACCTTCCGATGATCATGATCAAGCTGCGCCAGGGATATCGCTTCGAAGGGTTTCATCCCGACCATGAACGACCGGGCTGGCACGAGTACTCGTTCGGAAAGGTGTTCGCGTGACCCGCTCGGGCGACACGAAGCATTCGCTGCTGCTGATCGTCGACGACTGGGAGGCGCTCGAGCGGTACGAAGAAAGGCTTTCACCGCGATTCACCATGGTCGAGGGCTGGCCCATGGCCAAGGAAGGACTGCACCGTGCCCGTGAGGGGGGCTGGAGTGCGATCCTGCTCGATCTGGTTTTTGAGGACGTCACCCCGGCCGAGGCAGTGACGATTTTGAAGCAGGACCCGCTCACCTCCGGAGTTCCGCTCATCGTCATCGGATCGCGCGAGGAACTCGAGCGCCTGCCGTTGGCGGAGAGAGATCAGCGCATCTTCCGGCCGTTTCAGTGGCCGCAGCTGGAGGGGGTCTGTTCTGCTCTATCTGGTTGAAACAATGGTATTATTTTATAAATGACGCAACGCATTAATCATGATAGGTTCGCGCGCAGTCATGAGGAGAACTCCGATGCGCAGTGCCTTTCCACATCTATGGATGCTTTTGGCTATCCTTCCGCAGCTCTCGTCGGCTGCACTTCCCCGCGATCCTCGCGAATTCCCGCGGTTTACTGATTCCTTTACCCAGGTCGACCAGCAGATCGGCGCGCGTGAGCTGACCCGGCTGCGCGGAAAAACCAGCTTCGCCATGTCCATCGAGAGTGCGCTTCGTGACCATGCGGGATTGCAGGTGCCGAGTCTCGGTGGAAACGGTCGGCTCTTTTCGGTCATCAGTGTGCCACGAAAAGTCTCGCTCCTCAGCCATCCTCAATGTTCCGTCTCGCAGGTTTCGCTTCGTGAATCGATCGGATCTTCTCCAGCGCAGCGGACCGTGGATCTTGCCAACGAGTTCTCACGCCAGATCAACCAGGCGCGTGAAATGGCGCTCTTTTCCCCATCTGCCTCCGTTCGACTCGAAGGCTGGGACAGGGCCATGCACCTTTATAGCAAGCTGATGGGTTGTCTCGCGTACACCGAGTCGCTCACCACGGCTGACCTCCCATCTTCGGATGCGGTGGCCAGGAGCGTGGGCCCGAAGGGATATTCCAGACCTGGAGGCGTTCTGTTCTACCGCGATCCTTTGCAATCAAACGCCGCGAGCAAGCTGAATATCGGCCTGTACCAGTTCTCGCCGGATCCCGGCGGCAACGTCCTGTCCTGCGTGAGGAGCTGGAACGCGCGTCATCCAGGTTTTAGGTTCACGTCGCCGATCAGCGGATCCCTGCTGATTCATGCCCTCGGAGACGTTTCGCAGCGCTTCAATGCCTATTGTGGAGTGAACAAGCTCCTGCAGTCGTACGTCATCCAGGCAAACACGACTGCACGGGCGAGGACGCATGCTTCAAACCTCATTCGTGATGCCGGAGGGAAGGTCACCGGAGCGAAGTATCCATCCGAACGTTGCGTCTCGCCATTTTTCAACTCGAAGTCCTACAACCACTTTGGTCCGTTCCAGAACTCCACCGGAAGCAATCTTCATCGAGTCCTGAGTTGCACGCTCTTGTGACCTCAGCGTGCAGCAGAGGCGCTGTACGGGTCTTCGAAGTTCGCGTCTGATGAGCGTGGCTCGGAAACAGGAATTGCAGCCGGCACTGGAGCTGGGGCTGGGGCTGGAGCCTGTGCAACCCGCTCGATCGTACGCTCCTTGGGGGCGCGACGCTGGCTGACGGCCTGCGAGGGCACGCAGTGGGCATTCGCGAGAATCTGCTGGATCTCGGCTTCGCTCTTTTCTGCGTCAGACTTGCCCACATTCTTGAAAAAGCCGCCGAAGGTCGAGGCCGGCCTGTACTGCTGCTGCATGCCCGCCTGGCAGTAGGCGGCGTAGCGGTACTGTTCGGCCTGCTGGCGGAGCTGCTCCATGTACTGGGCGCGAGTTTTTTCGGTCTGCCTCACGTAGTTTTCCAATTGCTGGAGGTTGGCCTGGAGCTGGGCCAGGCTCTGCTTGTCGACCTGGAGCGCCGAGGCCTGGGCCTGCCGACGCTCGTACCGGTCACGCCCCGTGATCTGGCGAGCCCGGCGTGCCTCCTCTCCCGCTCCCTGATCTCGCGAGGCCAGCTTGTTTTCTGCGTGCTGGTCGGAGTCGAGCTTCGAGATGAGACTCTCGCGCTGGCTGATGATTTCTTTTTTCGCGCGGATCTGCGCTCGGAGCTGGCCGATCTGCCTGTCGGTGTTTTCCTTGATTCGGGTTCCTTCACGAACCTTCTCTGCGGTGACGTGAAGCGGATGCTCCTCGGCGCGGACGCCGGAGAGGGGAAGGGCCAGTGAAACCATCAGGACTGCGATTTTGATCGTGTTCTTCATGCCCTGAAGTAGAGCACGGACGATGCCAAGTGCTTTCGATGTGGAGAAAGGCGAGCACTTTCATGGCCTTTAGGTGGGAAAATCGAAAACATGACACAGGGGCCGGATTTGAACAGCTCTTGTGCGGGTGTCGAGTCTTTGTACGGTCGAGCGTTACTGGCAGAACTGGAAAGTCGTCAAATCGAGGTTCGAGAAGATCAGGCTGGCGCCACGTCGAGACGCATCCGAGCAGAGCGAGGTACTCCTGGAGCGATATTCGATCTGGTAGATGGGCTTTCGGTTGTTCTGGAATGCTCGATAGCTTTGGCACTCCTTGTATTTTGCGCACTCCTCGACCACTGCGAAGTCGGTGAGACGCTCGAGATCCCAGGCAGTTTCCGCCGAATTCTTCATGCCGATCTTCAGCCCGGCAGAGCGGGCTGCCGCCGAAAGTTTCTCGATGAAATCCAGCTGATGGCGCGAATGCAGTGAAAATCCGGTGCGATTGAGGTGGCCATCGATGTTGTCGGGGTCGACGCCCTGACAGCCCTTCGACCTGGCCAGTGCGATCCGGTCCTTCATGATCTTGACCACGGTTGCGTTGCGGTAGTCGATCCAGCGTTCGCCCGCCCAGCCATCGAGAGGCCTGCCGAGGGCGGAGCTCGGAAATTTGTTATAATCCGTCCGCCAGTTTTCGGCGCTTCCCGCACTGAAGTAGCAGATCACCTGCTTTTTCTGTCTCTTGAGTCTTGCGATTCGAGAGCTACTGGCATCGAACAAATCGACGAAGATCGTATTTACGGCGTACTTGTCGGCTGCGGTACCATTGATGGCGTAGACGAAGCTCGGCGAAGCCGCCTCTGAGCTTGCTGCGAATCCAAGAACGCCTCCGATCAGCGGCAAAATGAGGCATACAGAGCGAAGTTTTTTTCTGATCATGAAGCACCCCAAGGTACCGAAAAGCATGAAGTGCGCCACGCGGCGATCAATACGGTGAGCCAACCGAACGAAGACCGATGCCTGGAACCTGTTCAAGGTTCATTCAACTGAATAACCCCTTGCCGTTGTGGTAGTGCGGTTCCATGCCCCGTTCCGCCTTTTCCTTCCCCAGCTTCCGGAAGCTCGTTGCTGCAAGATTCCTGTTCTCGATCTCGGTCCAGATGCAGGCCGTGGTGATGGGTTGGATGGTCTTCGAGATCAAGCGCGATCCGCTCTACCTGGGGCTTATCGGCCTGGTCGAAGCGGTGCCTGCGATCGGCCTCGCACTCTATGCGGGATACCTCGTCGACCGCAGCAACCCGCTTCGGGTCTACCGCAATGTCCAGCGCGTGAGTTTTACGTCGGCGCTTCTTCTGTTCTGGGTCAGCTGGCAGGGAGATGCACTGAGCGAAGCGACGAAGCTTCTTTGCATCTATGGGGCTGCATTTCTGACGGGCCTCGCCCGGGGCTTTGCCGCGCCCTCGATGTATTCGCTCATGCCACAGCTCGTTCCGCGCGAGGCGCTGGCGGTGTCTTCGGCGTGGCTCACCTCGGCCTTCCAGGTGGCGGCGATCAGCGGGCCGGCAATCGGAGGACTGCTCTTTGCCTGGGGTGGGGGACGCCTGGCGTTTGGCACCGAGCTGGTTCTTCTCGCGTCATCCCAGACGATTCTTTTTATGCTGCACTTCAAGCCAAAGGTGAACGAGCCACGCGAAGGCGTGAGCTTTCGAGAGGACCTGCTCTCGGGCCTCAAGTATGTGTGGCGGCATGAGCTGCTTTTGTCAGCGCTGGCGCTCGACATGTTCGCCGTGCTCTTCGGGGGAGCAACGGCGCTCCTGCCGGTATTCGCCTCGGAAATTCTCAGCGTGGGACCGCAGGGACTCGGCTGGCTTCGTGCCGCCCCCGCAGTCGGCGCGCTGGTGACTGGAGTGATGCTGATCCGTCGTCCGGTCGGCAGGCATGCGGGCAGGATCCTGCTGGCCTGCGTGGCGGGATACGGGCTTTGCATCATCGGCTTCGGACTGTCGACGAGCTTCTGGTTTTCGTTGGTGCTTCTGGGGCTCAGCGGAGCCCTCGACAGCGTCAGCATGATCGTGCGTGGGGCAATCGTGACCTTGAGCTCGCCCGATCACATGCGTGGCCGAATCGCGTCCGTGAATTCGATTTTCATCGGTTCTTCGAACGAGTTGGGCGCTTTCGAGTCGGGCGTGGCAGCGCGGCTGCTGGGCACGGTTCCCGCCGTGGTCTTCGGCGGGGCGATGACGCTGTTCGTGGTGGCGATCACGGGACGCAGGGCGCCGAAGCTTCGGGCGCTGGATCTCGGAAAGCTCTGACCGCGACCATTGACGGCGGATCACCGGCACGACAAGGTGGAGCAGTGCAACCCGGAAGTTTCCTCAAGCGGCACGGACGCGGAATCCTGGCGTATCTGCTCGGCGTCGTTTTCATCGCCCTGGTCGTAGCAGCTGCCCACGGCCTGCCACTGGTTCCTCAGACCTTCCATCGGTGGGATTCAGGACATTATCTCTCGCTCGCGGAGCGCGGCCCGATTCTCGAAAAGTGTTCAGGTGCCTCCGCCGTCCTGGCCTGCGGTAATGCAGGGTGGATGTTCACTTATCCCGCACTCGTTCGAATCGTCTCCTGGACCGGAGTGCCCCTGCCGTGGGCGGGTTGGATGATTTCGCTCATCGCTTCGCTTTTCCTCGCTCTCCGGCTCTCGACGATACTGTCGCAGATCGCCGGCATCCCGGAAAGACGTCGATGGATCCTGATGGCGCTTGCGGTGGTCTTTCCGGGAATCAGCTATCGGTGGTCCATATTTCCGCTCTCGCTGTTCTCGCTCGGAATTCTGGAAACCTGGAATGCCGTGCATCGAGAGCAGTATCGACGAGCGATTCTTTGGGGCTTCTTTTCAGGTAGCGTCTACTCCTCCGGAATCTTCATCACTCTGCCGATGCTGCTTTTTCTTGGTATTTCGCGATGGTCGCAGAACCGCTCGTTGATCGACCGAGGATCGATCGAAAGTCTCTGGTTTCCTGCGGGCTCAGCGGTCGCGGGGCTGAGCGGAGTCTGCGTCTATTACGGATATGTGACCGGAAATTTCCTCGCATTCTTCCACGTACAGGGCCGTTACGGTCATGGAGTGAATGCGCCGTGGAGCAGCTGGTGGAACTTCTTGAAGCGTGGAGATGCAACCTCCGCCCAAAGCCTGCTCTGCTTTGCCATGCTCCTCATGTCAGGAGTCTCACTCTACCTGCGACGCTCGACAGCGCCTGCGATTCTGCGCGGACTCTGGCTTCAGTCCTGCCTGCTCTGGGTTCAGGTGCTGATGGTGGGAGCAAATGTCAGCCTCTATCGAAACGAGGCTGCACTCCTTCCGCTAGTGGCCTGCCTCGTTTTCGTGCCGGATTTTCTTCTCGTGGGCCTTGTCCTGCTCTGTGGCTGGAACAGCGTCGTGATGTGGGGCCACTTTCTGGGTGG